>NZ_BKGB01000025.1:0-49018 GCF_008980925.1 Acinetobacter sp. TUM15071
ACGCTTTTGAAATAATTTGAGTTCTATTTTACTCATTCGCATTTTTAAAATACTTTCTTCTAAGCCATAAAGATATGCTGACTAAAGCAATCAACACGGGTACTTCAACCAGTGGTCCAATTACGGTGGTAAATGCCACAGGCGATGCCAGACCAAAAGTTGCAATTGCAACTGCCAACGCAAGTTCAAAGTTGTTGCCTGCCGCAGTGAATGAGATGGCTGTGGTTTTAGCATAGTTATTGCCTATCCATTTACTCATAAAAAAGCTAATAAAGAACATCACTACAAAGTAGATCGTCAGTGGTATCGCAATACGGATCACATCGAAAGGTAGACTCACCACATCCCCACCTTTTAAGCTAAACATCGCCACAATGGTAAACAATAACGCCAACAAACTTAATGGGCTGATCTTCGGTAGAAAAATCTTGTTATACCAATCTAGGCCTTTGGCTTTTACCAACACCTGACGACTCATAAAACCCAGAAAAAATGGAATCCCTAAATACACAAAAACTGCATGGGTAATGGTCCAAAAATCCGCATTGACTACTTGTCCAGCAATCCCAAAATACGGTGGCAAGAACGTAAGGAATAACCAAGCATAACTACTAAAGAATAAAATCTGGAAAATACTATTGAATGCGACCAGTGCAGCAACATATTGATTATCACCACAAGCGAGACCATTCCAGACCAATACCATCGCGATACAACGGGCTAAGCCAATCAATATCAATCCTGTCATATACTCTGGATAGCTATGTAGAAAAATAATTGCCAGTGCAAACATTAAAATTGGTGCAATCACCCAGTTCTGCACCAATGACAAAGTTAAGGTTTTTTTATCTTTAAACACTTGTGGCAGCGTTGCGTAATCCACTTTTGCCAAAGGTGGATACATCATCAAAATCAGACCGATTGCAATTGGAATATTGACGGAGTCAACACTCATTTTATTTAGCGTGGCTGATGCTTGTGGGAGAAAAGTACCAATCGCAATGCCCAAAGCCATTGCAATAAAGATCCACAGAGTTAGGTTACGATCTAAAAAAGAGAGAGTTTTCATAGATTTCATTCACAACAGCTTTTCGCTGCTAAGCTTTGTAGTCGTGGAAATACTGTCAAGTTTTGAGCATTCAACACATTTAAAATATCTGAGCACCATGTAGGTAATTGGTCAGCAATACGGTAATAGACCCATTGCCCTTGACGGCGATCCTGCAATAATCCTGAAGTGCGCAACAACGCCAAATGTCGAGAAATTTTTGGCTGACTTAGCTGAAGTTTTTCGGTCAAATCACAGACACACAACTCCTGATGCTCTGTAACCAGCATGACAATATTCAGCCTTGTTTCATCTGATAAGCATTTAAAAAACTCAACAGCTTCCATTTCTCTTTCCCCTTGGATCGTTAATCTGACGACTCATATTTACTAAATTCGCTGACCATTTTGATCTATAACCTGTTCGCCATCTTCTTTGCTAAAAGCACCTTTCTGAGGAATAGGAAGAATATCAAGTACAAGTTCTGATGGTCGGCACAGACGTGTTCCTAACTCAGTCACCACAAAAGGACGATTAATGAGGATTGGATATTTCAGCATAAAAGCAATGAGCTGCTGCTCTGACCAATCTTCGCGCTCTAATTGCAAATCCTGGTAAGGATCAACATTACTGCGGATTGCCTCTCTCACAGTTAAATTGGCATCCCGAATCAATTGAATCAACTCATCATGCGGTGGCGGACGAACAAGGTATTCAATAATGGTTGGTTCTATACCTGTATTTCGAATTAAAGCCAAGGTATTCCGAGAAGTACCACAAGCAGGATTGTGATAGATGATGATGTCAGCCATGAGGTTATGATCTGATAAATTGAATAAAACCAATATATATGATTTACCATATATATGTAAATCCGTATATCCACCCTAAATATTTACCCTTTAAAAATATATTATTAAAATTAGATAGATATATATGATTTTATAAATTTTTAATTATTGTGAGTCTGAGGCTACTTTTGTATTCCAAACTGATCAAAGTAATGACTAAAATGAGCTAAATCGTTCTAACTCATCAATCAGCTGTTTCTTGAGTTCATCATCATAAAGTTTGAATTTTAGCGTTTGGGTATAATTTTCAACAAAGATGAGACGACTAAACTCACTGTTTACCAACCCTTTAGCAGTTAAGAATCCTTGATAGGCCGAAAGCAAGACATTCAAACGATGATTCAATGGCTTTTGATCTCGTATTGTGAGCACTTTATTCTGCATATAAACAACTCCTCGATTTATTACCCCCTCCATTGAAAATGATATAAAGTTGTCTGAATCAGTATTTATCAATTTTTTGTTGTTGCAATTTTTATTATATAAATCACGATAATGTTTTTAGATGACGTTTTTATGACAGCTCTAATTTTCAGCAAAAATCAATGAACATCAGCTAGATAAGTTTTCCCTTATAGACTATGCTGCTTAAGTCACTTAAAAGCGATATCTAACAATGAACGATACATGTCTTTTAACTGAATTAAATCTCATGATTAATTATTATGTGACGAGAAATGGCTATCGACCGACTCGAATTATTTTAGGTTATAAAACCTACGGCGCACTTATGCAAGATCAAGGATTTGCAGATGAAGTCTTAAACTCTGCTCTTGATCCCAATAAACGTAAATATAAGAAACTTAAAATTAAAGTCACCAAAGATGATCATCAAATTGAGCTTGAATGAGCTGTACATCCCCCTTGCCCTTATCGACAGCTCATCAAATACCAACTATAGAAATTGCTGCTGAAATACTAGAAAATTGATCACATTAAAGTACGTCATCAAAGTGCAGACATGATTACAACAGCGACCCAACAAGACCATTCGACCTTAATAGAGATATGGGAAAAATCAGTCCGAGCGACCCATGATTTTTTACCAGAAACAATGATTGCTGAATTAAAACCATTAATTTTAAATGAATACTTTCATCATGTTCAGCTGAATAAATACATGCTTGATCAACAGATTGTAGGATTTCTGGGTACCAGTGATGACAATATTGAAATGTTATTTATTCTGCCTGAGTATCGAAGAGCAGGAATTGGTAAGACGTTGCTCGATTTTGCTGTAAAACAACTTCAGATCTATAAAGTCGATGTGAATGAGCAAAATCTACAAGCAGTTAACTTCTATCAGAAAATGGGATTTCATACTGTGAGTCGTTCTGAACTCGATGGTCAAGGCAATCCCTATCCCATTTTACATCTACAAATTACAGCTTGAGTGGAAGTGAATTAATCTAACTCCTGCTCAAAAATAAACACTTGTTCAATACTGAGATCAAATGCATGTGCAATTTTAAAGGCTAATGACAGACTGGGATCATAGCGCCCCTTTTCTATGGCATTAATAGTTTGCCTCGACACGCTCACATAATCCCCCAAGTCGCTTTGTGACCAACCTTTGTGCTTTCTTAAATCGGGTAAATTATTCTTCATCTATATTTCCAAGTTCCAACCGCTGTAGCAATAGACCAAAGTATTGCCATCATTGGCCAAATGATAAACATGGTTAATTTTGGAAATCCAACATTTTCTAAAAATCCATAGCTAAAGCTAATGAGCGCAGTACCAACAAAAGCAAGACCCAAGGCTTGCAATTGTATCTTTTGCTGCAACTCATCAAAACGTTTGAATTGTTTAATAATGATCAATGCAATCATCAGTGCAGGCAATATTGGCATTAGTGAAACAACAATTTTAAGCCATTTTATCTCAATAAAATTTAATGCCTTTAATGATCCCACCAAAACCACGATATACAACGCAATTGCAGCAATCAGCTCAAATAAATTCCGATAGTTTTTCATAACCCACCATGTAAAGCAAACTTTACATTAATATATGAGTTCAACTTTCCAATGTAAAGCATACTTTACATATTTTTCATTCTTAAACAAAAACGGGTCATCTTGTTCTAACCGAATTGATCATTTTGAAAGACAAGTTAAGCAAATGAGTCACTGAGCAAATTTATTTTTTCTTCTAATATGCGGCTACTGAATAGTAACCTTCGAGCTTTAGGTTCACATGACTCAATCGCCAAAAGTTAAACGCAGTTTTCTCAAAACGAAAACCGCGCAAAAAATGCTGAATAGCCCTGCAAGCCATCAAGCACGCAAAATCTTCTCAAATGCACGAGATCGTATTTTACGTGGACAGCAACTCGCGCTCTCAGGCAAAACACCTTTTGATATTGTGTACCAACGTGAAATCATTAGTCTGCGTCACTACACAGCAGCGAACGATCACGCGACAAAACATCGTATTCCGTTGGTGATCGTGCCACCATTGGCAGCCAATATGCTGATTTACGATTTATTCCCAAATCGCAGCTTAGTCCGTTATTTTTTAGCTCAAGGCTTTGATGTTTATCTGATTGACTGGGGCACACCAAGCCTACGCCAAGCCAAATATAATCTTGGGACATATGTTAAAACCTTTATGCCTGACTTTATCGAAAAGATTCGTGAGCATAGTGGTCAACAACAACTGTCACTGTTTGGCTGGAGTCTAGGTGGAGCGTTATCGCTTTGCTATACCGCTTTATCACAGGATAAAAATATTCAGAACCTGATGATTTTAGCCTCACCGATTAATACCCATAAATCAGGTTATATGGGCAAGTTTTATCAACGTCTCACCATTCCTGCGCAATGGATTCGTAGTAATACCAAGTTCCGTATTCACCAAGTACCAAGCCGTGTATTTCATATTCATGGTTGGCAAAATACCTTGGGGTTTAAACTCACCGATCCGATTGGAAACTTTAAAAACTATTGGGAGTTATTAAAGAACCTCGATGATCGTCAATTTGTGATTAACCATGCCACTTCAAGCTCCTTTGTAGACAATATGCTGGCTTACCCTGGTGGTGTGATGCGCGATATTATTTTGCGTTTCTGGATTGATAATGAGCTATCGACTGGTTCAGTCCAATTCGGGGAGCAAAGTGCCAATTTAAAAGACATCGATTGTTCAGTACTCGCGATTGGCGGTAGTAGCGATATTATTGTCACTGCAGAAGCCGTACGTCCTTTGATGGATTTAATCAGCAGCACCGACAAACAGTTTAAAATTGTCCCAGGTGGCCATATGGGCCTCGTCTCAGGCAGCCAAGCACCACAACTGGTATGGCCTGTGGTCACACAATGGCTAGCGCCACGTTCTGACTAAGTTTGACTACGCTAAAAGAAATAAAAAGGCTGCCATGATGAGCAGCCTTTTTTAACATCCACAGATCTTTAATCAATCATGCAAAATGTTGATAGCGATGTAGCAACAATCCTTCAACGTTGACAGGTGTACCTAATAAATAACCCTGTAACTGGTTGCAGCCTAGGCTGGTCAGAATATCCGCCTGCTGTTGGGTCTCTACCCCTTCTGCGGTAACGACTAGACCCAATTTTGCAGCAAGATGAATGATGCTTTCTAGAATGGCTTCTTCTTTAGAGTTTGGTTTTAGGTCGATCAAGAAACCACGATCAATTTTAAGTTCATCGACAGGTAAGTCTTTCAGATATAAGAAACTTGAATATCCTGTGCCAAAGTCATCAATGGCAATCCGAATCCCGAGCTTACGTAATCGTTCTAAGGTACGAATACTGGAATCGATATGATGCATTGCTGTGGATTCAGTAATTTCAAGAATGAGATGATGCGGTTGAATTTGGTATTGCTCTAATAATTGTTCTAATACGCTAAATAGTTTCTTATTTTCAAATTGTAGAGCGGATAGATTAACAGCAATTGGATAAAACGGACTATTACTTCGTTCCCATTTCTGGATTTGTTGACAGGCTTGTTCGAGTGCCCAATATCCCATTGGAATGATCAAACCAGTTTTTTCAGCCCCCTCTATAAACATCTGTGGCGTCAGCAGACCTAAACTTGGGTGCTTCCATCGAATCAGCGCTTCAACACCGCAAACCTCATAATTCGATGTAAATTTAGGTTGGTAGAACAATACAAATTGCTGTTCATCGACAGCTTTGTACAGGTCATTGATCAGTTTTGACTGACTGCGCACATCTTGCTGATCTGACATCGAGTGGAACATGGTATAGGTATTACGCCCCTGATCTTTTGAAATCAGCATCGCCACATCTGCATTAATCAGTAGGTCTTGGACATTCAAGCCATGCTCAGGATACATCGCGATCCCAACGCTGGCAGAAATATTAATATCTTTTGCAGCAATCAAATAAGTTTCTTGGATGTAATGCAAAATATCTTCTGAAAGCTGCATCGCATCATTGATGTCAGTATTTTCAGAGATTAAAACAAATTCATCACCACCAATACGAAATAACTTATGGCTTGCACCCAATTTATTGTGTAAACGGTTCGCCATCTGTATCAGTAACTGATCACCAACATGATGACCAAACGCATCATTCACTGATTTAAAACGGTCCAAATCGATATAGAGGAATGCTGCTTTTTGCTCGTGTAGGCGATGGTGGTTAAATACCACTTCTGCATGTTCAGTAAGATATAAACGATTCGGTAACTTGGTGAGGGTGTCATGTAAGGACTGTATTGCCAGTTCTTTATTGATCAGCGTTAATTGTTCATTCCGCTCTTCTAAACGCGCTTCGAGCACTGCAACCGCAAAGCCTGCAACTAAAACCAGACTGGTAATAAAAATAATCGTGAATAGTAAAACACTTTGTTCGGTCTGTTCAGAGGTCAGAATCTGCGCTAGGCTTTCGTCAAAGAAAGTCGCTGCCATACCCGTATAATGCATACCCACGATGCTTAAGGCCATCAAGATTGCAACAACAGCTTTAAGTAAAGTACGGTAGGCAGCAGCCGTTTTATATTTAAAAATAAAGAAGAAACTTAGTCCCGAGCCACTAATCGCGATCAGTACAGAACACAACACCAGTAAGGGATCATAATGCATTGCATGATGTTCAACCGTCAGTGCAGCCATACCCGTATAGTGCATACCCGATATGCCAAGCCCCATAAATACTGCACCGAGAATCAATCGCGGAATCGGTAAAGTCGGTCTTGAAGTCAACCAAACGGCAAAAATCGAAGCTGCTGCACCAATAAGATAGGACAGTACAGTTAAATTAACATCAAAAGAATAGCCTTCTGGCAGATGGCTAGCCAGCATTCCCACAAAGTGCATTGACCATATTGCTAACCCCAAGATTAGCCCACTCGCAATCAAAATGCTTTTTTCAAACTTTTTATAAGCACCTTTAAAAACGAGTTCTTCCATCGAAACTGCAGCGTAACATGTCGCGACTGCAACCAAAATGGAAACGATGACCAATGTGCTATCGTAATCAACGTGAACCATAAAGGACTTCCATGATTATTCAGTACTTTTTTTTATATGATGAGCAAAGTGCTCGAAATCCGAACGACGTTTTACACACAAAAAAGCCATGAATATTGTATTCATAAACTTTCCTTAACAATAACATCATCTAGCATAAGGTCAAGTCTTTTTCACTTTATAAATCAATAGAATAAAAGCACATTTTCATTTCAAACCAATGAAAAGTCTTGTTTTTTTTATTACAGTTTTTTTACCAAAAGACTCATTTATTTTTACTAAATAATTTTAATTTTTAAGTCATGACAATTTGTTTGTTTTTAATCGTGCAGATACCCCAAAGCATGCAACACTTTTTAGTTTAAATTCTAACTGTTACCCCTCAGCAAAGTGATTAAAACACAACCAATATAAGCTTATTTTTTCATCTATATTGTTATAACTGTGTTATCACACCTAGAGAAAAAACTGAGTTCTTCTCTTGATCTACAATCTTATTCGCTTGAATCTTGAGTATGAGCGAGGATTAGCAGAGTTCCGCCATATATAGCTCATCTGCTCGAGTGCAAAGTATGAGCAGGGAAATAGAAAAGCATAAGAAGCATCGCTTCATAAGGTCCAAATGCAAGAGTGAAACTATGCTTCGCTCACGCACGTAACATAAGGATTACTCAATAAAAAAGCCCTTGTACAAACAAGGGCTTTTAAAGATTAAACTAAAGCTTAGTTTTTCTCTTTGTCTACGATTTTGTTCGCTTGAATCCAAGGTACGAAAAAAGATGAAAGCACTGCTTTCATCTTTTTGAGGCACGTAAAGATAAACATAAAAAACCCACTCAAATAGAGTGGGTCTTCGCGTTCAAATCAATTGATTCGAGAAATTAGTTTTTCTCTTTATCAACAATCTTGTTCGCTTGAATCCAAGGCATCATCGCACGTAACTTATTACCCGTTACTTCGATACCATGTGCAGCATTTTGACGACGACGAGCAGTCATTGATGGATAGTTCAACGCACCTTCTTGGATGAACATTTTCGCATATTCACCAGACTGGATACGTTTCAATGCATTACGCATTGCTTCACGAGACTGTTCGTTGATTACTTCAGTACCAGTCACATATTCACCATACTCAGCATTGTTAGAAACTGAGTAGTTCATGTCAGCGATACCGCCTTCGAACATCAAGTCAACGATTAACTTAAGCTCATGTAAGCATTCGAAGTAAGCCATTTCTGGTGCATAACCAGCTTCAACCAAAGTTTCGAAGCCCATTTTAACCAATTCAACAGCACCACCACAAAGAACTGCTTGCTCACCGAATAAGTCAGTTTCAGTTTCTTCACGGAAAGAAGTTTCGATGATACCAGTACGACCACCACCCACGCCTGAAGCATAAGAAAGTGCAACGTTACGTGCATTACCAGAAGCATCTTGATGGATCGCGATTAAATCAGGAACACCTGAACCACGTTGGTATTCAGAACGTACTGTGTGACCAGGTGCTTTCGGAGCAACCATGATTACGTCTAAGTCTTTACGTGGAACAACTTGGTTATAAAGAATAGAGAAACCATGAGCAAATGCTAAAGTTGCACCTTCTTTGATGTTTGGTTCAATCACATCACGATAAAGTTGAGATTGGAACTCATCTGGAGTCAAAATCATGACTAAGTCAGCTTGAGCAACAGCAGCTGGAACTTCAGATACTTTAAGACCAGAGTTTTCAGCTTTTTTCCAAGAAGTTGAACCAGCACGTAAACCAACAGTTACGTCTACGCCAGAATCTTTCAAGTTAAGTGCGTGCGCATGACCTTGTGAACCATAACCAATGATTGCAACTTTCTTGCCTTGGATGATTGATAAGTCACAGTCTTTATCGTAAAAAATTTGCATCTGTTTTCTCCATGAAAACTTTAAAAATATGTTAGGTATTTCCCCCTCACCCTAACCCTCTCCCCAAGGAGAGGGAACTCCTTCTCCCTCTGGGAGAAGGTTGGGATGAGGGTTTTTAAAAACTTAAATTGTTAAAACTTTTTCGCCACGTGCGATGCCTGATACACCAGAGCGTACAACTTCAAGAATGGTATTTTCTGCAAGTGCATCAATAAAACCATCTATCTTGTCCGTTGTTCCTGCGATCTGAATCGTATAGGTCGTTGGTGTTACATCAACGATTTGCGCGCGGAAGATGTCAGCTGTACGTTTAATTTCCGCACGTGCTGCACCCAAGGCTTTGACTTTGATCAACATCAATTCACGTTCAATGTGTGAACCTTCTGACAAATCGACCACTTTTACAACTTCAACCAATTTATTCAGTTGCTTGGTGATTTGTTCAATTTTGTGATCATCGCCATATGTCGTCAAAGTTAAACGAGATAAGGTTTCATCTTCGGTTGGCGCAACATTCAGTGTCTCAATGTTGTAATTACGTTGAGAAAACAATCCCACCAAACGAGAAAGCGCACCTGCTTCATTTTCAACGAGTACAGAAATAATATGTCTCATTATGTACGCTCCCCTTTGCCTAACCACATATCCTTCATCGACTGACCCGCGATCAGCATTGGATAAACATGTTCTGTGCGATCAACCATGACATTAATGAATACACATTTATCATTAATTGCCATCGCTTCAGCTAATTTAGCATCTAGCTCATCAGCATGATCAATCTGGATACCCACGTGTCCGTAAGCTTCCATTAACTTGGCAAAGTCTGGTAATGAATCTACATAAGAACTTGAATGACGTCCTTCGTAGTTCATGTCTTGCCATTGCTTTACCATGCCTAAAGCTTGGTTATTTAAGCAAAGGATCTTCACATTCAAGCCATATTGCTTACATGTTGATAATTCTTGGATACACATCTGAATCGATGCTTCACCTGTAATACAAACCACTTGCTGGTCTGGGAATGCAAGCTTCGCAGCCATTGCATACGGTAAACCAACACCCATGGTGCCTAAGCCGCCAGAGTTGATCCACTGACGCGGACGTTTGTATTTATAGTAGTTCGCACCAAACATTTGATGCTGACCAACGTCTGAAGTAATGATGGCTTCACCATTGGTCACACGATCTAATGCCTCAACCACTTGCTGAGGTTTCATTACACCATTTTGACCAGCTTCATAACGTAAGCCGTGTACCTTGCGCCATTCATTAATCTGAGACCACCATGCCGCAATTGCTTCAGGGTTTGGCTTAGATACATTCATTTGTTTCAATTGAGCCAACATTTCTTGAAGTACAGGTTCTACCGCACCCACGATTGGGATGTGCGCCATAATCGTTTTCGAAATGGTTGCTGGATCAACATCAATATGAATCACTTTGGCATTCAGACAGAATTTTGCAGGGTTATTGGTTACACGGTCATCGAAACGCGCACCAATTGCCAAAATCACATCTGCATTGTGCATTGCCATGTTGGCTTCATAAGTACCATGCATCCCTAACATCCCCACGAATTGTGGATCGTTACCAGGGAAAGCACCTAAGCCCATCAAAGTATTTGTTACTGGATAACCCAATAAATGCGCAAGTTCTGTCAATAAGCCAGAAGCATTACCCTGAACAACACCACCGCCCGTATAAATCATTGGACGTTTAGCAGTAATTAATTCATCAATCGCTTTACGAATTTGACCTGAGTGACCACGTGAAGGCGGCTGATATGAACGCATCTTCACTTTTTCTGGGTATTCGTAGGCAAACTTTTCTGCAGGATTCGTCGCATCTTTTGGAATATCAACAACGACTGGACCTGGACGGCCAGACGAAGCAATATAAAATGCTTTCTTAATAATTGCAGGAATTTCACTCGCGTGACGCACTTGGAAACTGTGTTTTACGATTGGACGAGAAATACCAACCATATCTGTTTCTTGGAACGCATCCTCTCCAATGAGATGGCTTGCAACCTGACCAGACAAAATCACCATTGGGATTGAGTCCATGTAGGCTGTTGCTATTGGAGTGACGGTATTCGTAGCGCCTGGTCCAGAAGTGACCAGTACCACACCTGTTTTACCTGTTACGCGTGAGTATGCATCTGCCATGTGACCAGCAGCTTGCTCATGACGCACGAGGTAATGGTTAATTTTGTCTTGTTGAAATAGCGCATCATAAATATGTAATACAGCGCCGCCTGGATACCCAAAAACATGCTCTACGCCTTCGTCCGCAAGCGCACGAACGAGCATTTCACCACCAGATAAAAGTTCCAACGTGATTCACCCTAGTATTTTGCACAATTTATGGGAGACATAAATTGTGTTCATTCATTAACTTTTGCACTTCTTATAAGTGTGCGTATTCTACTCGTTTTTGCTGCAATAGGAAAAATTTTCTGAGACTCATCAGCCGTATAAACTTGATGACATCTCGAATCAAAATGTGCTGGGATAAGCATATTTCAAAAAATCATTCTCTCGGCTAGAAAGAATGTCCATTGCAAGCCATGACATTTATTCGAAGGGTGATCAAATAAACACATATAAAACTTGAGAAAGCATTCTTGTTTCTTTCATAAGCAATGTCAAGAACAAAGAAAAGGATTTTAACGAATATTTTTTAGCTGTTGTTTTTTTAAACACATTTCACAGAATAATTTGGTCTTTTTAAACGCCCATTTATCAAAAAACTATTTTCTTTTGACTTAAACCTAGGCATTGTAAACTGCTTATTTAGGCGCTTTGATCGAATATAGATAACATTCTCTTGGGGAGATCAAATATGAAGTCATCTTATTTAAAAACAAGCTTATACACGATTGCGACAACAACGTTACTGCTCTGCTCTAGCCACAACTATGCCCAACAATATTACAAATGGGTCGATGCCAATGGTTCAACCCATTACACCACCACCCCACCGCCGAAAGGGGCAAAACGTTTGGACAAAGTTTCGACTTATGGCAATAGCCACCAAACAACGGCCCCTAGTGCTCAGCAAGGACATCAAGGCACACCAGACGTAACACCAAATGAACCGCAGCATGCACCTCAAGCTGTGCCAGAAGTTCCTGCAAACACAGTGAAACCGCAAAGTCCACCGCCAGCTTCAGCAACATCCAACCGCTAAACATATACATGATCCTGCAAGGCCTTACTCCAGACTATGGCCTTGCAGATAAAATCCCGATCTAAAAACTGACATTTCCTACAATTTTGCGCTATGCTGTGCAGCAATCTTAACTTTACTTTTTTGTTGTATCGCATATCCCTATGACGACTTCTCACATTGACTCCGAATATCAAGCAAGTGCCATTGAGCCTCAAGTTCAACAAGACTGGGACAATCGCAAAGTTTTTAAAGTTGCAGACACTGTAGAGGGCAAACATCGCTATATCCTGTCGATGTTCCCTTACCCAAGTGGCAAACTGCACATGGGGCATGTGCGTAACTATACTATTGGTGACGTGATCAGCCGTTTCCATCGCTTAAAAGGCGAAACAGTATTACAACCAATGGGTTGGGATGCGTTTGGTTTGCCCGCTGAAAACGCAGCGATTGCACATCAAGTTGCACCAGCAAAATGGACTTTTGAAAACATCGCTTACATGCGTGACCAATTAAAAAAATTGGGTCTGTCTGTCGATTGGGATCGCGAATTTGCAACTTGTACACCAGAGTACTATCACTGGGAACAATGGTTATTCGTACAGCTTTATAAGAAAGGCTTGATCTATCGTAAGCTTTCAACCGTGAACTGGGACCCAGTAGACCAGACCGTGTTAGCCAACGAGCAAGTTGAAAATGGTCGTGGTTGGCGTTCAGGTGCATTGGTGGAAAAACGCGATATTCCAATGTACTACTTCCGCATCACCGACTATGCACAAGAATTATTAGACGATTTAGATACTTTAAAAGATGGTTGGCCGCAACAGGTCTTGACCATGCAACGTAACTGGATTGGTCGTTCAACTGGGATGGAAATCACCTTCCCTTCTGCGAATCCAGCAATCTATGCAGATGGCCTAACCGTTTATACCACGCGTGCAGATACCTTGATGGGTGTGACTTATGTTGCTGTTGCAGCAGAACACCCAATGGCGCTTAAAGCAGCTGAAAACAATCCTGAACTTGCTGCATTTATTGAAGAATGCCGTATGGGTTCAGTGGCAGAAGCGGATTTAGCCACGGCTGAAAAGAAAGGTATGGCAACAGGCTTATCTGTTAAACATCCAGTGACTGGCGACGAACTTCCTGTTTGGATTGCCAACTATGTATTGATGTCATATGGTTCAGGCGCTGTGATGGCGGTTCCTGCACATGATGAGCGTGATTTTGAATTTGCCAATAAGTTCAACTTGCCAATCAAACAAGTGATCGATGCCCAAGGTGCTGAAGATGCAGCATATTCTGCAACTGAATGGCAAGAATGGTACGGTTCTAAAGATGGCAAATTGGTTAATTCTGGCGAGTTTGATGGTTTAGCATTCCAAGCGGCTTTTGATGCCTTCCTTGCAAAATTAGAACCACAAGCTTTAGCAAATTCTAAGGTTCAATTCCGTTTACGTGACTGGGGTGTTTCTCGTCAACGTTACTGGGGTTGCCCAATTCCAATGATCAATTGTAACAGCTGTGGTCAAGTCACTGTTCCAGAAGATCAATTACCTGTGGTATTACCAACCGATGTAGTTCCCGATGGTTCGGGTAACCCATTGAACAAGATGCCTGAATTCTACGAAACCAAATGCCCAAGTTGTGGTGGCGATGCACGTCGTGAAACCGATACCTTGGACACCTTTGTAGAATCATCTTGGTACTATGCACGTTATGCATCTCCTGATTTCACTGGCGGTATGGTAAAACCTGAAGCGGCTCAAAGCTGGCTTCCTGTGAACCAATATATCGGTGGTGTTGAACACGCAATTCTGCACTTACTTTATGCACGTTTCTTCCATAAGTTGATGCGTGATGAAGGCGTGGTACAAGGTAACGAACCATTTACTAACTTGCTCACTCAAGGCATGGTGTTGGCTGATACCTTCTACCGTGAAGCAGAAAACGGTAAGAAAACTTGGTTCAACCCTGCTGACATCGAATTAGAACGTGACGAAAAAGGTCGTATCCTTTCTGCGAAATATTCAGGTGATGGTCAGGAAGTTGTGATTGGCGGACAAGAAAAAATGTCTAAGTCAAAAAACAACGGTATCGACCCACAAGCGATTATTGATCAATACGGCGCAGATACTGCTCGTGTATTCATGATGTTCGCTGCGCCACCAGATCAATCACTCGAATGGTCTGATGCAGGTGTTGAAGGTGCAAATCGCTTCTTGAAACGCGTTTGGCGTTTAGCTGCTGGTTTCCTAGAAAAAGGCAATCAAACCACAGCAATCGATACAGCCAACTTATCGAAAGATGCGCAAGATTTACGCCGTAAAACCCATGAAACCATCCAGAAAGTCGGTGATGACATTGAACGTCGTCATGCGTTCAACACGGCTATTGCCGCATTGATGGAATTACTCAATGCCAGCAACAAGTTCGAAGCAAAAGATGACAATGATGCCGCGGTTGCACGTGAAGCAATCACCACATTGTTGATCTTACTTGCACCATTTGCACCGCATTTGAGTCAAACTCTGTTGACTCAGTTTGGCTTAGAATTAACGACGGTCGAATTCCCGCAAGTGGATGAATCAGCGTTAACCCGTAATACGCAAACGATTGTTGTACAAGTGAATGGTAAACTTCGTGGTAAGTTAGACGTCGCTGTCGATATTTCAAAAGATGACTTATTGGCTTTGGCAAAAGCATTACCAGAAGTTCAACAATTCTTGACGGGTCCAACCAAGAAAGAAATTGTTGTACCAAATAAACTTGTTAATTTAGTTGTTTGATAATCCCTTTTAATCTCTCTTTTATTTAAAAGAGAGATTCCCTCAATTGAACAAAGAGGGCTTAGGGAAGATGAATAAATAGAGGAATAAATATGCACTTAGCGCAACGTGCAGCTGCTATCGTTCTCACTTTAGGCCTAAGTGCAGGTTTAGTCGGCTGTGGCTTTCATTTAAAAGGAAGCAACCCAACAGCGGCACCACTGGTCTATAACAAGTTAACACTTGCAATGCCAGCGAATACGGGCGAACTTGAGAATAAACTCAGTATTTATCTCAGCGCTACGGGGGTTCAACTCAGTAACGCCAATGATGCTTATGTACTGCGGATTTTGGATTACACTCCTCGCCGCCAGTTACTCAACGGTAAATTGACTGAAGTATTATTACGTTTAACCGTAACCTTCCAGATTGAAGACCGTCAAGGTAAGAAAATTACTGAGCCACGTACTTTAACAGCTTCTCGTACTTATCAATACGACGTTGCAACGGTGAACACCGATAACCAGCAAGAAGCTTATCTGAATCGAATTGTGATTGATGACGTTGCTCAACAAGTGACTCGTCAAATTGCAGCCAATCGTTTACCTAAAGCTCAGCCATAATCACGCCTTATGAAACTGGATTATGTTCAAGCGTTAAAACGTGTAGGTGAAGCTCGCGGTGCATGGATCATGCATGGACAAGAGCCTTTACTTGAACAAAATCTGCTCGATACTTTCCGTAAAAGCTGGCAACAACAAGAAGTTGAACGCCAGCGCTACGACATCAGTAGCGTGAATGACTGGAAAAATGTCTTTAACGCACTGAATAGCCTGTCTCTGTTTTCACAACAACTTGCAATTGAAGTGCATGGCAATATCAAACCTGATGCCAATGGCCTAAAACTGCTTAAAAGCTATATTCAGCATAATGAACATAACTTATTACTGATTGTCTTGCCGAAACAAGACAGCAGCAGTTTAAAGTCAGCCTTTTTCCAAGTGGTTGAAGCCAATGGTGTCGTGGTTCCTCTCACGGCGACCTACCCACAAGATCGTCAGCGGATCTTAAGCATAGAAGCAGAAAAGCTGGGTATCCAGCTGAATAATGATGCTTGGCAATGGCTGATGCAGCATCACGAACATAACCTGCTCGCTGCAAAAAATAGTTTGATGCGTGTTGCAGACACCTTCCCAGATATTCAACAAATTCAGATTGAACAGCTATATGCCTGTTTACAAGATCAGTCTCGCTATACCACTTATGATTTAAGTGATGCATTGCTTGCTGGAAACTTGGCACAGTCGGTCAAGATTTACCAATATCTGATCGCTGCGGGTGAGCCAGATAGTTTGATTTTATGGACGTTGAGCAAAGAAATGCGTTTATTGATGCAATTATTTGAGCAACCACACAATGCCATCCAGCTTGGGATCTGGAAAACCAAAGTTTCACAATACCAACAAACCTTGCGCCGTTTGAATCCAAGACAATTTTTAACTTGGCCTGATTTATTACTGCGTATTGATGCTTCAATCAAAGGCATGTCCAAAGAAAACCCTGAACATTTAATGCTGCAAGCTTTAGCCGAACTTTGCAGTACAACTTTATTTGCACAGCCCGCTTAAACACTAAAAATTAAATAATAAAAATAATGGATTCCACTATGCCATTCCATTTAAATCCAAACCAAATTGAACACATACAACGTCTATTTAAACATGCAGACAGCCTGATCATCAGTGCAGGTGCAGGCATGGGCATCGATTCGGGTTTACCTGACTTTCGTGGCAATCAAGGTATGTGGCAAGCTTATCCCGAGCTAGGTAAACAACGTATCGATTTTACCGAAATTGCCAATCCAGCCGCTTTTAGACATCACCCACGTTTGGCTTGGGGATTTTATGGGCATCGTTTAGACCTTTACCGTCAAACCCTGCCCCATCAAGGATTTCATTTACTTAGACAATTGGCCGAAATATTAGAACTACCTTATTTTGTATTTACCTCGAATGTCGATGGGCAATTTCAAAAAGCAGGCTTTGATCCCAAGCAAATTTATGAATGTCATGGATCAATTCATCACCTACAATGCCTTGCTGCATGTAAGCAAGACATCTGGCCCGCTGATGATTTAACGCCAGAAATTGATCAGCAAGATTGCCAATGGTTAGCTCCACTTCCCTTGTGTCCAAGCTGTGGGAATTTAGCGCGCCCCAATATTCTGATGTTCGATGACTATGCATGGCTCAGCCAGCGTCAAAAACAACAAAAGCAACGTCTAGACACGTTTCTACAGATACATCACCAACCACTCGTGATTGAAATAGGTGCTGGCACCGCAATCCCGACTGTACGTTATTTTAGTGAGCGATTTGCGCCTAATCTCATTCGAATCAATCCCCGTGAATTCGAACTTCCCTCTCAAGGCGGCATCGCGCTGACAACAAATGCGGAAATTGCTGTACGCAGTATTTATAAGATATTTATAGAATAACTCAGCAGAAAAATAGAAAATAATTCTCATTCTAGATTAAAAATATTCACGCTTTATCCTTATTTCACTTTTATACTAAGTCCAGTTTTCCACTTTTGACCTGTCGCCATGCCAAAAACAACCATTAAAAAAATCCAGCCTCGCAAAATCATCATGATTGCTATCGGGGTACTGATCATTGCAGCACTCGGATGGATGTTCTTTAAACCGAAAGCTCAAGCACCACAATATATTAGTGCCGAAGTCTCCAGAGGAGATATCGAAAACTCTGTACTGGCAACTGGTGTGCTTGAAGCCACCAAGATGGTAAGTGTTGGTGCGCAGGTGTCGGGTCAGGTCAAGAAAATGTATGTGCAACTCGGCGACCAAGTCAAACAAGGTCAACTGATCGCACAAATTGATTCGATTCGCCAAGAAAACGAACTCAAAACAGCCGAAGCCAGTATTAAAAATCAGCAAGCACAGCTCGCAGTACAACAAGCTAATTTGGCAAAAGTTGAAGCAGAATATAAACGTCAACAAGCCATGTTTAGCCAAGATGCAACTTCACGTGCTGAACTTGAAAGCGCATTAGCCAATTATAAAACTGCTCAAGCGCAAATCACGGCAATTAATGCACAAATCGAGCAGTCACGCTTAACACTCGCAACAACTAAAGAAGATTTAGGTTATACCCGTATCGTTGCGCCGATGGATGGCACGATTGTGGCGATTGTGACGGAAGAAGGTCAAACCGTAAACGCCAACCAAACTGCTCCAACCATTGTGAAATTAGCCAAATTGGACACCATGACAATCAAGGCACAGATTTCTGAAGCAGATGTCATGAAGGTTGAAAAGGGACAAACCGTATATTTCACCACTTTAGGCAACAGTGATAAAAAGCATTATGCAAAACTACGCCAAGTGGAACCTGCTCCTAACTCAATTAATACCGAAACCAGCAGTAACAGTAGTTCATCGACCTCTAATGCAGCGGTTTACTACAATGCTTTGTTTGATGTTCCCAATGAAGATGGCCAATTACGTATTGATATGACAGCACAAGTTTATATTGTGTTGGCAGAAGCAAAAAATGCACTGACCGTTCCTGCGGCAGCCATTCAAACTCAACGTGGTAACCGCAGTAAAGATCATCAAGCCAATGGCAACACATCAGCAGAGCAAGCGAAAAAATCAGATAGCGACAAAGCACAACGTCCAAAACGTCTTGAACTGAGTGAAGAAGAAAAAGCGCTGATTGCACAAGGTAAAGCATCAACCGGTATGGTTCGTGTATTACAAGCTGATGGTACAGCTCAACCGCAACCTGTATTGATTGGCCTGAATAACCGCGTTACAGCTCAAGTACTGAAAGGCTTAAAACAAGGTGATCAAGTGGTCATTGCCGATGCTTCTGACAGTTCAAACGAAGCAGCAAAACGCAGTAATCAACGTGCAATGAGAATGTAATATGACTCAAAATCAAACACATTCTTCACAGCCACTACTTGAGGTCAGCAACCTCACTCGCGAGTTTCCTGCGGGTGAAGGAACCGTACAGATTCTCAAAGGCATTGATTTAAAAATTTATGCAGGTGAATTGGTTGCCATTGTTGGTCAATCAGGTTCGGGTAAATCCACCCTGATGAACATCTTGGGTTGTTTGGATAAACCGACTGCGGGTAGCTATCGCGTCAGCGGTCGAGAAACGCGACAACTTGAACCAGATGAACTGGCCCAATTACGCCGTGAATATTTTGGTTTTATTTTCCAGCGTTATCACTTACTCGGTGATTTGAGTGCTTCTGGTAACGTTGAAGTTCCTGCAATTTATGCAGGCGTTGATAGCCATATTCGTCAGGAACGCTCTGCTGAATTGTTGTCTGAGCTAGGCCTTGAAGAACGCTTACATCATCGACCAAGTCAGCTATCTGGTGGTCAGCAACAACGTGTCTCCATCGCCCGTGCCTTAATGAATGGCGGCGATGTGATTCTTGCCGATGAGCCAACAGGTGCATTGGATAAGAATAGTGGTATTGAAGTGATGCGCATTTTGCGTGAGCTAAATGCCAAAGGCCATACCATTATTCTGGTCACTCATGATCTCAATGTCGCGAAAAATGCGACCCGAATTATTGAGATCAGCGACGGTAATATTATTTCAGACCGTGCCAATGTGCCTGAAAATGCCGATTCTGATTTAGAGCATCAAACCCTGCAACGCACACCACAGAAAAAAACCTCAGCTTGGCGCTCTTTCTTCGATCGTCTTGGTGAAGCGTTCCGTATGGCACTGCTTGCCATGAATGCACACCGCATGCGGACTTTTTTAACCATGCTCGGGATTATTATCGGGATTGCATCCGTGGTCTCGGTGGTGGCACTGGGGAATGGCTCACAAAAACAAATTTTAGAAAATATCAGTAGTCTGGGTACCAATACCATTACCGTATATCAAGGTCGTGGCTTTGGTGATAATTCACGTGCTTCACAAGTCAAAACACTGGTTCCAGCCGATGCAGAAGCATTGGCAGAACAGCCTTATGTCGATGGGGTCAGTCCTTCTGCCAATACCAGTGTGACGCTTCGCTATAAGGATACTGAAGCATCAGCAACAGTGAATGGTGTCAGTGAGGATTTCTTCTATGTCCGTGGCATGACCTTTAAATCAGGCCAGCCCTTTGACAAGAGCAGCGTTACTCAGCGTACCCAAGACGTGGTAATTGATACCAATACCGAAAAAACCTTTTTTGCAGATGGGACCAATCCCGTTGGTCAAGTATTGTTATTGGGTAGTGTACCAAGCCGTATTATTGGGGTGATTGATGCCCAACAAGGCTTTATGGGAAGTTCAGATAGCTTGAACGTTTATCTGCCCTACTCTACGGTCATGAGTCGTATGTTGGGGCAATCCAATGTTCGTAGCATCATTGTCCGTATTAAGGATGAATACCCGAGTAGTGCCGCTGAAAATGCAATTCTGACCTTGCTAGAACAGCGTCACGGTGCCCAAGATGTATTTACCCAAAACTCAGACAGTATTCGTGAAACCATCCAGCAAACCACTGCAACCATGACTTTGCTGATCTCGGCAATTGCCGTGATTTCTTTAGTCGTTGGCGGTATTGGGGTTATGAACATTATGCTGGTTTCTGTGACTGAACGAACCCAAGAGATTGGCGTACGTATGGCGGTTGGTGCTCGACAAAGTGACATTTTGCAGCAATTCCTGATTGAAGCAATTCTGGTCTGCTTATTGGGCGGTGTACTCGGTGTACTACTCTCTTTAGGGATTGGTCAAATCATCGGGCACTTTGCCAAAGGCGTAATTGAAATGAGCTATTCAACCACCTCGATTGTCGCGGCCTTTATCTGCTCAAGCATGATTGGTATTGTATTTGGCTTCTTGCCAGCACGAAATGCAGCACAACTCGATCCAGTTGCTGCTTTAGCGAGAGAATAAGGAATTTGAGTATGTCTTTTCAATTCACAAAATTAGGACTTGCACTGGTACTCACTGGTTCCTTAGCTGGCTGTTCTGCTGTCGTCAAAACACCCTATAACGCCCCAACAGTCCAAGTACCGCAACAGTTCCAATACGATGCACAAAAAAGTAAAAATGTGAATCTAACGGATCAATGGTGGACGCTATTTAACGATGCCCAGTTGAATCAATTGGTCGATCAAGTGCTCGCTAAAAATAGTGACTTAAGTGTCGCAGGTATCACCCTGCAACAAGCTCGACTACAAGCTGGTCTGACTGAAAATAAACAAGGGATTCGAACCAGTTCTAGCGTTTCCGCAGGTCATAATTATGATCTGCGTTCTGGTGATGGCTCTGACCGTGGTTTATCGACTAGCGTTGGCGTGAGCTATGAACTCGATTTATTTGGCAAGCTTGCCAGTCAAACTGAAGCAAGCCGATGGGAAGCCTTAGCCACTGAACAAGATTTACAAGCGACAGCACAAAGCTTGGTTGGCACAACAGCCAAACTGTATTGGCAGTTGGGTTATCTGAATGAACGCTATCAAACCATTCAGCAAAACTTAGCCTCAACTCAAAAAACCTATTCTTTGGTACAGTCGCAATATAAAGCAGGTGCAGTATCTGGTTTGGACCTCACCCAAGCGGAACAATCGGTACAAAGCCAAAAAGCCAGTCTCAGTCAGATTGAGCAGCTGCGTGTTGAAGCACGAACTGCGCTTGCAGTGCTGTTGCATGAACCTGTACAACAATTAAATATTCAAGAGCCTGCGCAGTTACCTCGTAATGCTTTACCGAATATCGCGGTCGGACTCCCTGCTGATATTCTATCGCGCCGCCCAGACCTACAAGCATCTGAGCTACGCTTACGCAAGACTTTAGCGAATAAGGATGCAACCAAAGCCAGCTATTATCCTTCAATTAATTTAACTGGGAATGTTGGCTCTTCAAGTACTTCTTTAACTCAACTGTTAAAGAATCCTGCTTTAACTTTGGGTGCGAGCCTAAGCCTACCCTTTCTTCAATATAATGATATGAAGAAAGACATTGCGATCAGTGATCTTGAGTATGAAAAAGCCATTACTCAGTATCGTCAAACGCTATACCAAGCTTTTGCCGATGTAGAAAATGCACTATCGAATCGCACTCAACTGAATCAACAGGTTCAATTACAACAACGTAATGTCGAATTGGCAGATAAAACTGAACGACTGACCGAAGTGCGTTATCGCAATGGAGCGATTGCCTTAAAGAACTTACTGGATGCGCAGGAAACCACACGTAATGCACGACTCAGCTTGGTGGAAACCAAGCAGAATCAATACAATGCCTATGTGACTTTAATGCAAGCCATGGGTGGAAGCCCTGTTAAAGAACTACCAAAACAATAGTCCTAGCGCTATTGTTTTGTTCTTTTATTATTCTTTCACCAGATCTGGATTATTTTGGATCTGTTGAATACGTTTAATCTTGTCCTGATCATCAAAAACAACTTCATATGAAAGTTGCTGACCATTGAAATACATCTCGGTTGGAGAGCCAATCACTTCCCATAAACCAATGGTGGCAATATCCGCAGTCGTATGCCATAGCGTACGGCTGATTCTGGCTGCTTTTGAGTAGCCTTGCTGGAAGGTATAAATCTCTTTACGTTCGCCATTCACGGTTTCTGAAGTGACGGGTGCGCCCAATTCGGAAATCACATAATTTCGATGTTTCCCCACCTCCAAAACTGCCATATTCTTTTTATGTGGCTGGTTACTTGCCATCACTGCAGCACAACCTTGAAGTGAAAGAAGAGTGACTAATCCCAAAACAACAGCTATTTTCTTCACGCTTTTTGACCTACCCCTAAAGCTAAAAAATAATATGTTTATCGACATTCTATTTAGAATTTTCAATTAAACAAAAAACCAGCATTAATTAGCATATAAAGGATGGGATGACAAATGGTTAGTTATATTCGTCAGTTGATTTTTTTAATATATTTCTAATACTAATAGAAATATGTCATATCTAGAACAGTAATAAATTTCTTTATAGAGATCGAATATGGATGAAAAAGTTAAAGCATCTTGGGAACGAGCACTTCATCCCACAACACTTAAAACGAATATTATTACTGCATCAATATTTTCAATGGCTTTCGAAATACTCAAAAGCAGTATTACCGAAAAGATTGAGAGCTTCTTTACAAATGGATTCAATGAAAGTGGAATGATTGTTGATCCAGAATATAAAGAAAAGGTACTTTCACTCAATAGAAGTCCTCTCTATGCATCATTGAAATGGTTGCAAGATATGGATGTGATTGACGATAATGACTTAGAGAGATTCGAGCATATTAAAAGATGCCGTAATACCTTAACTCACGAAATGCTTACCTTCGCTTCATCAGGTGTTGACTTTGATGTAACGGAGGCATTTGATGAGATGATTGTACTACTACGTAAAATTTAAATTTGGTGGTTTGAAAACTTAGAAATGGCAATCGCCCCAGAAGCTTACCCTGAAAACTTTGACTTAGATCAGGTGATACCTGGTCCAGTATGGACTCTTCAAATGCTTATTGATGTAGCACTTGGTCCAGAGGAAGTGGCGAGAAAATATTATGACTACTTTGTCGAAAATGCAGATAAAACTTAACAATGGGCTGCTGTCAAACAAACTTCCTCTACATAATTAAGTTTTTTCTAAAAACAAAGCCGCTATAAAAGCGGCTTTATCAAATAATTTAGATCTATCTAATTATTCATCATCCATCATGCTTTGGCTCATACCTACGGTATTAAAACCACCATCGACATACATGATTTCGCCTGTAATACCCGAAGCCCACGGCGAGCACAGGAACAATGCAGCATTGCCCACTTCTTCAATGGTCACATTACGTTTTAGTGGCGCAATCTTTTCATTGGCATCTAACATTTTACGGAAAGATTTTATGCCTGAAGCTGCCAAAGTACGGATTGGACCCGCAGAAATTGCATTCACACGAATACCATCTACGCCTAAGCTTGATGCTAAATAACGGACACCTGCTTCAAGTGATGCTTTCGCCATACCCATCACGTTATAGTTTGGCATCACACGCTCAGAACCTTGATAAGTCAAAGTCAATAAACAACCTTGGCGCGCTTGCAATAATGGCTTCGCCGCACGTGCCATCGCGATAAAGCTATAGGCACTAATGTCATGTGCAATTTTAAAACCTTCACGATCCGTTACATCAGTAAAGTCACCATCAAGCGTATGTGCAGGTGCAAAACCGATTGAATGTACCACACCGTCTAAACCATCCCAGTGTTTTGCCAATTCAACAAAAGCATTGTCAATTTCTGCGTCAACAGCAACATCACAAGGAAAAACCAGTGTTGAACCAAACTGTGCTGCAAAATCATCGACACGCTTTTTCAGCTTTTCATTTGGATAAGTAAACGCAAGCTCAGCACCTTCACGGTGTAACGCAGAAGCAATACCGAAAGCAATCGATAATTTACTTGCAATACCGGCAATTAAAAAACGTTTACCAGCTAAAAGTCCTTGTGACATCTTATTCTCACTCGAAAAATTTTCACCACATGATGCCAATAATCAGCGCATTGCGGAATTGCATAATCCATCTTTTTTACAATCTTGCATAAAAAAATCGCCTTCACTTGAAGACGATTTGTATTTTTACTTGGATCAGAACTTAATCATCACCGCGTAACAGACTCAATAAACGCAAGAATGAATAATACATCCACACCAATGTTGCCAATAAGGCGATGGCACAGATCCATTCAAATGCTTTTGGTGCACGTTGTGCTGCGGCATTTTCAATCAGATCGAAATCCAAGATCAGGTTTAATGATGCAATCACAGCAACAAAGGCTGCAAAACCAATACCCAACCAGTTGCTTTCAAAGATATAAGGAATGCTTGAACCAAAAGCCAAACGTAGAATGATTTGCACCACAAATACCAAGGCAATCGCAATCGAAGCTGAAATCACAACTGCTTTAAACTTCTCAGTGGCACGAATGATCTGAAATTTATATAAAGCAAACAGCACCAAAGTCGTCACGAAAGTCGCAAGCAATGCTTGTAAAGGAACACCTGGATATTTCAATTGGAAAATAAACGATACCCCACCTAAAAATGCCCCTTCAAATAAAGCATAAGGAATGGCTAAAGCTGGTGCGGTATTGGATTTAAATGTAGTAATCAAAGCAAGGATTAAACCACCGACTGCACCGATAATTGTTGCAGCGTATGCAATCGAAAGATTCGCTGTCATCGCACAGTAGAAAAATAAGGCCATGCCTAAAACAGCAGCAATCACGGTTAAAAGTACAGATTTTTGAATCGCACCTTGAATGGTCATTGGCTCAGCCAAATCTTGATAGGTTTCTACCCGCGTTAAAATGGGGTTGGTACTTTGCATATAGACTCTCTTTTTTTATATTTTGCAATTAAAAGCCGAGTTTAAGCGATTTTTTGATCAAGCCCAAACTTTTTTAATGCATTAAAAAAGGAGCCTCAGCTCCTTTTATGTATTACTCCATAATCGATTACTTATCGTTATTCATGATAAAAAAGTATTCGCGGTAGTATTTCAATTCTGCAATCGAATCACGGATGTCATCCATCGCCAAGTGTGATGCATTTTTCTTTAAACCACTCATAATTTCAGGTCTCCAGCGTTTCGCTAGCTCTTTCACCGAAGACACATCTAAATTACGATAATGGAAGAATTGTTCCAATTCAGGCATCAAACGATGCAAGAAACGGCGATCTTGGCAAATCGAGTTGCCACACATTGGTGATGATTTTGGACTCACCCATTTCTTTAAGAACTCAAGGGTTTGCTGTTCTGCATCTTGAGCCTTTAACTTACTGCGGCGTACTCGCTCAATCAGACCAGACTGGCCATGTTGTTTGGTATTCCACTCATCCATCGCATTTAGAATCAAATCAGATTGATGTACCGCTAAAACAGGTCCTTCAGCCAAGATATTCAAATGGTCATCTGTAATAATTGTTGCAATTTCAATAATCTTGTCGTTATCGGTATCGAGACCTGTCATTTCCAGATCGATCCAAATTAATCGTGTATCAGGGGTGCTGCTCATGGATGGCGATTCTAAAGTGCTTAAAAACATCAATAGTAGCAAATTAATTACATCTTGGCTGTAATTCTATAGTGGCTTCGTGCTATTTTTGCGGTCTTCAAAGTGTGGATTTTTTGGGATATGAATGGCTTTAATTCGTAAGCGTCGTTTAACCGAACAACAGCAACGTCGTATTGAGAAACAGCATAAATCACGTCAAGACGACATTGATACATCGCAAGATCTGGATGGACTGGTTGTTCAGCATTATGGTCGTCAACTCGAAGTACAAGCTTTATCTGTGCCTGAACAGCACCCAGAAAAACCACAAGTGGCTGAAGGTGAACCAGAACCGTTCTGGAAACCGATCGAACTCGACAGTGTTTGGCGTTGTCATACCCGTACCAACCTAGAACTGTTGGTTACTGGTGATCGGGTTAAATGGCAAGCGGATCCGATTACAGGTTTAGGCATTATCACCGCGATTTATCCAAGACAATCGCTCCTGACTCGCCCTGACCGTTATCACAAAGTGAAACCTGTCGCAGCCAATATCAGTTTGATTGTGATTGTATTTGCACCTTTACCAGAACCTGCACCAACATTGATTGACCGCTATCTAGTGGCCTGTGCCGATGCCAATATTCCAGCATTACTGGTGCTGAACAAATCCGATTTGCTCACTGAAAATGACCCGATTCTCACCTTGCTCAGCGAATATGAATCTTTAGGCTATGAAACCTTGATTTGTCATTCGCAAGGCGACTTATCTGAGCTTTCAAATCGCATTGATAATGAAACCGTTGCCTTCGTTGGACAATCAGGTGTTGGAAAAAGCTCACTGATTAATACCATCGTTCCAGATGCAGCACAGAAAACCAATATCATTTCTGAGAACTCAGCACTGGGGCAGCACACCACAACATCAACACGTTTGATTAAATTTGGAACAAACGGTGCGTTGATTGACTCCCCTGGGATTCGTGAATTTGGGCTATGGCATCTCAGTTTAGAAAAGGTACGCACGGGTTTTCCTGAGATTGAAGCCCATCTAGGACTGTGCCAGTTCCGTAACTGCACCCATACTCATGAGAAAAATTGTGCGCTGAAACAAGCGGTTGATGCAGGTGAAATTTTACCTCGCCGTCTCGACAGTTATTTACGCTTATTGGATGAAATTCAAGAAGCACAGCAAAAAAGTTAATTTTCTTGGTTGTTTGCCCTTGAACTAAAGTTTTTGATCACCATTGAGATAAGTTATACTCAGGGTCAATTTTGATTTTAACTTTAGGTGACTTGTGGAACGCTGGTTAGAGTTTATGGGGAATCACCCCTTCTTATTTGGTGCGCTCGGCGTGTTAATCGTGTTGTTCTTTGTTTTAGAAGGACAACGCAACGGTCGTAAAATTTCACCACAATCTCTAGGTATTTTGGTCAAGGCAAAAAATGCCATTTTGATCGACTTACGTGATGGAAAAGATTTCCGTGATGGTCACATCAGCGGCAGTCGTAACATTCCATATAGCCAAATCACCAGTCATTTAGATGAATTAAAAGCAAGTGATCGTCCACTGGTCTTTATTTGTAACTTAGGTCAAGTTGCAGGCTCTGCATTGCAAAAAGTTGGCCATGCCGACAGCTACCGTTTAGACGGCGGTATTAGCAATTGGAAAGCTCAAGGCTTACCTTTAGTGAAAAGCAAAACCAAAGCTTAAGGAGAGATAAAATGACTACGCAAAACGTCACCATTTATTCAACGCTTTCTTGCCCATATTGCGTACGCGCAAAACAATTACTTGAGCGCAAAGGCGTTGCTTATAAAGAAATTAATCTTTCCAATGAAGCACCAGAAGTTCGTATTGATTTAATGCAACGTACTAATCACCGTACTGTGCCGCAAATTTTTATCAAAGACCAATTCATTGGCGGTTTTGATCAACTTTATGCTTTAGAGCGTGAAGGCAAACTCGACCAATTATTAGCTTAACAACATCTAAATCCAAGATTTAAGGAAAAACAATGAGCGAAGAACAAGTTCAACCACAACTCGCATTAGAACGTATCTATACAAAAGACATCTCTTTTGAGGTTCCTGGTGCGCAAGTATTTACTAAACAATGGCAACCAGAGTTGAACATCAATTTATCTTCTGCTGCAGAAAAAATTGATGCTACACACTATGAAGTGTCTTTAAAAGTTGTGGTTCAAGCAAACAACGAAAATGAAACTGCGTTCATCGTTGATGTAACTCAATCAGGTATCTTCTTGGTTGATGGTGTTGAAGAAGATCGTCTTCCATACATCTTAGGTGCTTACTGCCCAAATATCTTGTTCCCGTTCTTACGTGAAGCGGTAAATGATTTAGTGACTAAAGGTAGCTTCCCGCAATTGCTCCTTACACCAATCAACTTTGATGCTGAGTTTGAAGCAAACATGCAACGCCTCCAAGCGGATGCAGACGCACAAGGTCAAGCATAAGGAATTCTCCCTCTAATCCCCTTTTTGCTAAAGAAAAGGGATTGGCAGAGATGAATTGCATAAGGACTGATTTTTCAGTCCTTTTTTTATGCTTAAGTCACAATCGTTCTAAAGGTCAGATTCACCCGTGCCGCACTGACTTTTTTGGTCGGGGGTAAGCGATGCAACCAATAGGTCTGCGTGGTGTCTTTCATCACCAATAGACTGCCATGCTCTAAATAGAGCTCAACTTTTTCTTTACTTTGCTTATGTTTAAAAGCGAATTTACGTTCTGCGCCAAAACTAAATGAGGCAATCGCACCATCTTTTTTTAAATCCGTTTCACCATCGCTATGCCAAGCCATCCCCTCTTCACCACTATGATAAAGATTGAGCAAACAGGAGTTGAATGTCTCACCCGTTAACTCTTCGGCTAGTTGTTTTAACTCCAGTAATTCCTTGGTCCACGGCAAAGCATATTTATTCATATTGGAATAGGTATATTCAAAGCGCCGATCCCCATACCAAGCTACTTTACGCTTAGTGATGAGCAATTTTCCAAAAATCATGGCCTGATCATTTTCCCATGCAATGGTCTGCATCAGTTGATCAAAATAATAATCAGCCGCCGCAGTCTGCACCACTTTGCCGTAGTACTGTACCGTGCCGTCATAAGGCAAATGATTCTGCTCTGGATCAGCTTCAATATCAAATAGTTGCATCTTTCCACTTCTTATAGGCTTGCTGCATACAATGTCCACAAGGTCGGAAGCCTTGTGCAATTGCTTCATGCTCATCGACAAAAAATACCCGATTCTTTTTCAGCATGCGCTTCCCTGATGCACAGGTCAATCTGCCATAGATTTTAAGCTGTGCGTTTCCTGCAAACAGAATTTCCTGTTGTTTTAATTTCAGATGCAGCTCGATCTGCGCCAATTCACTATGTCGCCACATCTGATTAACTTACCGCATCATGGAAAATAATGCCTAAGCTATAACGTTCACCTCGATGAATCGGACTCACCCCATGCTTCATATTGACCCGATAATAGCCCTGACTGCCTTTTTCAGGCTTAAACTGAGTGGTGAAAATCACCTTGCTGTGGCTGCATCACCATCGCCTTCGATTGAGCTCTGGGTGTTTGTTGAGTAAATACCAGTTCCCCACCACTAAAATCCACATTCGGCTGACTCAATACAATCACTAGCTGTATCGGGAAGTACACTTCACCATATAAGTCCTGATGAAGTGTATTAAAGCCACCTTGTCCATATTTCAAAATCAATGGTGTTGCCAGCGTTTGCCCCTGTTGATGGCACTGTTGTAGAAATTCAGTATGTGATAATGGAAATGAACCTTCTAGCTTCAACACCCTAAACCATGCATTCGCGATCGGTACCAAATAGGGATAGATCTCATGCCGTATCCGCTCAACCAAATTTGGCAAAGGATAAGTAAAATACTTGTATTCACCTTGACCAAAGCGATAGCGTTGCATCTCTACCGTTTTACGATACAGCTTGGTTTGCGAATATGTCTGTTGCAGCATTTCACATAACTCGGTCGATAAAACCTGCTCGATCAGGGCAAAGCCCTGTTGGTGCATTTGCTCAGTAATATCACCCCAATCCGCTGTTTGAATCTTATCAATCACGGTTTGGATTTGTGTCAATTCAGATGGCTGCATGAGTTTGCACACCTTCCCAACCGATCAATGCTGTTTTACGCAATGTTCCCCACTCATAGCCACCGAAAGCACCTGTGGACTGAATCACCCGATGACACGGAATCAGAAATGCCACAGGATTACTACCAATTGCAGTGCCTACTGCTCGTGCGGCTTTAGGATGTTCAATCGCCTTGGCCAACTCACCATAGGTAGAGAGCTGTCCCATTGGAATCTTGAGCAGGCTTTGCCACACTTTAAGCTGAAATTCAGTGCCTTTTAAATGCAGTTTAATCTCTGCCAATTGAGGTTGATCCTTCTGAAACAAGGCCAAGGCGCTTTGCTGAAATGCATCGACCTGTTCAATAAATTCAGCTTGAGGAAATTGCGCTGTTAACAGCTCTAGAGCATCAACCCGATTGTCCACAAAACTGAGCGCACAAATGCCTTTATGTGTGGATGCAATCAGTACTTCGCCAAACAAGGTCTCTGCGAATTGATAATGGATCGTCAGACTCTGTCCGCCATGTTTATATTCGGCTGGGGTCATCCCTTCGATCTGAATAAACAAATCATGCAATCGACTGGTACTGGACAGTCCTGTGGCAAAGGTTGCATCAAAAATACTGCCCTGCTCTTGTTTTAAAATTTTCTTGGCATGTTCAACACTAATATATTGCAAAAACTTTTTCGGACTGGTACCAACCCACTCGGTGAATAAACGCTGAAAATGTGCAGGACTTAAATGAATATGTGCAGCGACTTCATCCAGTTGTGGCTGTTGCTGAAAGTTCTGTTGAATATAGTCAATCGCTTGAGCAATACGCTCATAATTACGTTGTTGTGAGGACATATCATCACCTCTCATTATTCATATTTTCACTGTAACAACTTTGCCATTCCGTGAAAATCTGAATCATGCTCAGTCTTAGCTTTATGTTCTGCCAGTCTAGGTCCCAATAAAAAAGCTGCACTCTTCTGAGTACAGCTCCATCGTTTTATTATTTGTCACTTATATCTTAGTGGGTGTAATACTTATGCCCTTGATCGCGTAATTCAGCAATCTTCTTACCTTGCTTCTTAGCATCATCCAACTTACCCGCTTGCACTAAGAGTTTGGCTTTATCAATCTCAACCACGATCTGATCAAATAAAGACGTTGAGCTTGATACTTTGTCTGTCGTATTCGGAGCCAGCTTATACTGTTTTGAATGCACGGCAGCTGCACGCATATTATCCAAAGCAGCTGTAGCAGCTTGTGGGTTTGCAGCTTGGTTAAACGCTTTATAATTCTTTCCCAGCGTTTTCATATCATCTTCTAATCCAGCAGCCATAGCTGTATGGCTGAATGTAAAAGCAGAGAACAAGACAACTGTGGCTAAAGTTTTTTTAATCATTAGGATATCCTATCAAAAACTGTGGCTATGCTTTATGTATAGGCAAAACATGGTGCATTGGCTTCAAAGCAACCATGATAATTGCTGATTTAGCATACATAAAAAATGCAACGAAATCGTTGCATTTTGATAAAAAAGATCGCGTTCAGGTTTTATAGGCGACGGCGTAAAGCATCTGCAATCGATTCAACCAGTTGCTGTGAAATCTCTTGTTTTGATGCTTTTTCCAACTCACGCTTTTTCATATGATAAGACTGGGCAAAGAATACCGTCATGGCATTTTCATCAGAGGCAAAACCAATATCTGGGCGTGACACATCATTACAGGCAATCATATCCAGTTTTTTCGCCACCAATTTACCAGCAGCATATTCCTCGACATTTTGCGTTTCAGCAGCAAAGCCAACCATAAATGGACGCTCTTCTTGCTGAGCAATGGTCGCTACAATATCTGGGTTTTTCACCAATGCGACAGCAAGCTCATCACCTGCTTTCTTAATTTTATGTTCGGCAACTTGAGCAACACGATAGTCTGCAACTGCTGCAGTCGCAATAAAGATGTCACAGCCCTCTTTAAGCTGATTCATGCTGACATCCAACATTTGCATTGCAGAGCTGACATTCATACGTTGTACGCCATTCGGTGTATCCAAACTAACAGGTCCAGCGACTAAAGTGACTTTGGCCCCTGCGGCATAACAAGCTGCTGCCAAAGCAAAGCCCATTTTTCCAGTACTGTGGTTGGAAATATAACGCACAGGGTCAATCGCTTCACGCGTAGGGCCAGCAGTAATGGTGACACGTTTACCCGCCAACAGACCAAATTTTTCGGCCAAGGCACGTTGCGCTTTATGGAAATAGGCTGCAACTTGGCGAGCCAAATCTTCAGGTTCAGGCATACGACCTAGACCAACATCACCACAAGCTTGCTCACCCGCATCTGGCATGATCACATGAACGCCATCTTCGACCAACGTTTGCAGATTGCGCTGTGTGGCTTTTGCCGCCCACATTTGCTGATTCATGGCAGGTGCAACCCAAACAGGAGCCTTAGTTGCCAGATATAGCGTACTGAGTAAATCATCCGCCAAGCCATTGGCAAATTTTGCAATGCTGTCGCAGCTAGCAGGTGCAACCAGAACTAAATCAGCCCAACGTGCCAGTTCGATATGCCCCATGCCTGCTTCGGCTTCTGGGTCAAGCAATTCGGTATGCACAGGATTGCCTGAAAGTGCTTGAAAAGTGAGTGGGGTAATAAATGCTTGTGCGCCATGTGTCATGACCACACGGACATCAAAACCGAAATCTTTTAAACGGCGTACCAGAATGGCACTTTTATAGGCAGCAATACCACCTGTAACCGCTAATATAATGTTTTTATGGGGAATAACACTTAGATCGAAGCTCACAAACAGGATACCTTACTGTTGCAGTGGCGCTCACAATAGCATTAAATAAGTTGATACCCAAGTAGCACCATCAACATTTCCCTCAAACTGCCGATAGAGAATATTGTTTAAATGGCAAAAATTAAAAGGAAAATATCCGCAATATTTTTTGCCTAGAAAAATAATAATCATAATAAAATCAAAGGAAAAACAACCTGTGATTCAATCAATAAAAACCTGGCCAGAGCAAGAACGCCCAAGAGAACGGTTATTATCTCAAGGTGCACAAAGCTTATCCGATGCTGAATTGTTGGCGATTTTTCTGCGTTCAGGCTCAAAACAGCACTCTGCTGTAGAATTAGCGCGTATTTTGATTCAACACTTTGGTGGACTTAATTTGATCTTTGATGCCAATCTTGAGGATTTATCAAAATTTAATGGCATTGCCTCAACCAAATATGCACAACTGATGGCAGTGAAAGAATTAGGGCGTCGTTATCTGAATAATCATTTCCATCAACAACGACTTTGTCTGGATACATCAACACTGGTACTCGACTATTTACGCTATGAACTTCTAGGTGAAAAACAGGAGGTTTTTGCTGTCCTCTGTTTAGATGCTGAACTGAGAAAGTTGCATTTTAAAAAACTGTTTTTTGGTTCACATCATTCCTGTAGCGTTTCACTCAATCAAACCCTACGTTATGCACTACAACATCAAGCTAGCCAAATCGTGGTCGCACACAATCATCCTTATGGTATTGCCCAACCCTCAGCAGAGGATATTTATCTGACCCAACAACTGAAACAAGCCTGTCAACTGCTGGAAATTCACCTGATCGATCATTTTATTATTTCTTCCGAAGGGCATTTTTCATTTTCTGAACAACAACTGCTCAACCCTATTAAAATCAAGCAATCTCGCCTTGACAAAGATTAAATCAAACAGGAATATCAAAACATAAAATTAATGATTCAAATAACATGATTGTCCGTGACCAGCCGAGTATTTTTAAAGTTTTATTCTCATGGCGGGGGACCATTTTACCCAAAATTTTGCCCTCTCTTGGTTTCGTAATGCTGATCTCTGCCATCATTGGTGGGGTCGAATATGTCAATCTATATCGCTTCCCTGAAATTCCCTTAGTTGGCTTCACCTTGATTGGTGTGGTGCTGTCCATTTTCTTGGGATTTAAGAATACTGCCTGTTATGACCGTTGGTGGGAAGCACGTAAACTTTGGGGCGTTTTAATCGCGACCTCTCGTCATTTTGACCGTGATTGCCGTGTCCTGACACAGGCTCGTCGTGAACGTATTATTCAAAATGTAATTGTATTTGCCAACGTGCTGCGTGACCGTCTACGCCATCAGACTGCCAATCCAACTGAACTGACTGAAACCAGTGGGCTTAGCCAACAAGCCTTGACCCAACTTTATCAACAACATAATGCGCCACAGTACACCTTGAGTCTGATCCAATGGGAACTGTTACAGGCGATGAAAGAAGGTGAAATCTCGGATATTATTTATACCCAGATGAACCGCCACGTTGCAGCATTAAGTGAAATGCAAACGGGCTGTGATCGAATTGCCAATACTCCAATTCCATTTGCCTATTCTGTTTTGCTGAATCGTACCGTGTATTTCTTCTGCTTTATGTTGCCATTCAGTCTCGGCTCTTTATTGGGCTTGGTGACACCGTTATTGGTCGGTATCTTGGCCTATACCTTTTTAGGTCTGGATGCTTTAAGCACTGAAATAGAAGAACCTTTTGGCACACAAAGCAATGACTTACCGCTTGATGCGATGGTACGTTCAATCGAAATTGAATTACTTGGAACTTTAGGTCGACCAACCCCACCGCCGATTCAGGCCCATGACCATAACCTGCTCTAATTTCAATGCCCTCCAATGAGGGCATTTTTATGCGGCTTAAAATCACTTAAATAAATTGTGATGGAACGATGAACTTAAAGCGTTCGGTAAACTGTCCATTCCAATAGGGATAATAAGGATACGGCGGATAAATCGCACTGATCTGATTCAAGCGTTCAGTCTGTTCAATCGACAGTTGAATATCCTTGGCAACAAGATTGTCTTGCAGTTGGGTTTGATTACGTGCGCCAATCAACACACTGGTTACCGTTGGTCGCTGTAATAACCAATTTAAGGCAATTTGCGGAATCGTATAACCAGTTTCAACTGCAATCTGTTTTAACACATCAATCACAGCATAGAGATGCGCTTCGTTGACTGGTGGTGCAAATTGCGCTGTATCATGTAAGCGGCTTTGTGCTGGAATCGGATTCTCCCGATCAAATTTCCCCGTCAATCTGCCCCAACCTAAAGGACTCCATACCACCGCACCAATTTGTTGGTCATCATTTAAGGGCATCAACTCCCATTCATAATCACGACCGATCAATGAGTAATAAACCTGATTGACCACAAACTTTTCATAGCCATATTGCTCAGCAATCGCTTGGGCTTTCATCAGTTGCCAACCTGCAAAATTTGAAGCACCGATGTAACGTACCTTGCCACTACGGACCAGTTCATCAAGTGTTTTCATTAACTGAGGCAATGCAGTAAAACTATCAAACTGATGCAGCTGTAATACATCAATATAATCCGTTCCCAATCGAGTTAAAGACTGTTCAACTGCGGACAATAAATAATGCCGACTAAATCCTGCATCATTTAGATGCTCTGAACTACGAATACCGATTTTGGTCGAAATAATAGTATGCTGCCGTTCTGATGCAAGTGCCTTACCGAGCATTCGTTCAGATTCTCCATCTGAATACACATCTGCTGTATCAAAATAATTAATGCCTGCATCTAAACCAGCGCGAATCATCTGATTGGCCTCAGTTTGGCTGGCTTGTCCCCAAGCAGCAAAGATTTGTCCCTGCCCACCCAAGGTCCCTGCACCAAATCCCAACTCTGAAACCTTTAAACCCGAGTTTCCTAAAAAATGATATTTCATGATCTGTCTCTTAAACATATGATGGCTTAGATACAAAAATACCCCTAGGGATTTGTTGGAAAAACCACGATAATCAAGAAATACTTTTCTGATTTTATTGATAATGAATACAGAAGATTTTGAGTTTTTTATTCGAGTGGCAGACTTAGGCTCAATCAGTAAAGCCGCTCAGGACGCTAATATTTCAGTGTCAGTTGCCAGTCAGAAATTGCAGCGCTTAGAACAAAACCTACAATTGCGCTTGTTTCATCGCACCACGCGGAAACTGACCTTAACCGATGAAGGTCGTGTTTTGCTTGAACATGGTCGACATTGGATTGCTGATTTTATTCACTTGCAAGAATCATTAAAGCTTAAAGATCGGCCGCTCACAGGTACACTTCGGATTACCACCTCCGCGACCTTTGGCACAAAAGTTTTGATGCCTGTGATTGCCGAGTTTGCACTATTGCATCCTGAACTGAAAATTCATTTAGATCTGAATGATCAAAACATCGATCTTATTCAGCAAGGTATGGACTTGGCCATTCGCATTGGTCAGTTAAAAAGCTCAAGCTTGATTGCCAAACGGTTGAGTACAAATCAACGTTTACTCTGTGCTTCTCCCGCCTATTTACAACAATATGGTGTGCCAACAACCTTGTCCGATCTGAAGTTACATCGTTGTATCTTGCAACAGCATGGCCATGGTCTGACCGATCAATGGCATTTGATCAATGCAGAAGGTCAAGTGGAACAGGTTCATGTCGAGGGATATTTTGCAACTAACTCAGGTGAAGGCGTTCGGCAAGCGGCCTTAGCAGGTCTTGGCATTTCCAATCATTCGATCTGGCATGTGGCTGAAGATCTCGCTTCAGGAAGATTAGTACAAGTTCTACCTGACTATCCTGTTGAAGCTACGGCAATTTATGCAGTATTTCCGCATCGGGAGCTGATGGCGCCAAAAGTACAACGCTTCTTGGATTATTTAGTCGATTACTTTCAGCAGCGTGAATGATGAAAAATTAGTACGTCAGACTAATCTTCACCTTGCAATATTGATTAGGATACCCCTGCAAAACCATGAAACATCCATTGTACGCCCCATGCAAGCAGCATGAAAAAAACAAGGATGAGGCAAAGTTCTAATTTTTTCATATCACCGATGGTTTAAAGCTTTCCCAAATCCCTTTCTGCCCCTCTTTAAGATGTGGTGTCTGTCCCAATTTAATCCACGGCATATTCTCGCCATGAAAATCACTGCCGATCGAAACAGCTAAATCAAACTGTTGAATCATACGATCGACCATTTGACGTGTCGAAGCAGGTTCGATACTTGGTGGTAGTTCCACAGCATCGCCACCTGACTCAGCAAATAGTTCAATCAAATAACGGATATTGGTGGCAGACAGGTCATAACGGGTCGGATGAGCAAGCACGGCGAAACCCTGACTGGCATGAATCACATCAATGGTTTCTTTTAAACCCATCCCCTCAAATTTAACAAAGGCTTTTTTACCTTCTTTCAGAAAACGGTCAAAAGCCTGCTGTGGGCGACTGACAATATTCTTTTCGACTAAAGCTTTGGCAATATGGGTTCGAGTGACACGATCTGCTTCCCCCTCCACTTGGGCAATCACATCAGGATAGATATCAAAATCGATACATTTTTCTAAGAGCTGACAAATCACTTTTGCCCGTTCGGCACGGACTTTTTTCTGTTGTTCCAGCATCGCCTTGATCGGTGCTTCATCTTGCATATTCAGGGCAACGATATGTACGCCATAACTCTTCTTGGTATTTGCTCGAGACCATTGACTAGAAATTTCCACGCCAGAAATGATTTTAATATCATGAGCTTGTGCATAGTCTTGCGCACGCCCCAAGCCATCCATAGTGTCATGATCTGTCACGGCAAGGGTGTGGATTTTTAAATCAACAGCAGCCTGTACCAGTTGCTCAGGAGAGAAGGTACCATCGGAAATGAGTGTATGTGTGTGTAAATCGACACCGAACATGGTTTGTATTATGCTATCTGACCTATTTCATCATCGTACTGTAACATGAAAGCGTTGCTCGACTATCTTCCAATTATTATCTTCTTTTATTTCTATAAAACCACTGATCCTAAAGATAGTCATCATCCTTTGCTACAGTTGGTGGGTAGCTCTGGAAATCTCGATCAAAATCATATCCTTGTTGCAACATGTGCGCTACTCATTTCAACCTTAGTGGTTTATGGCTGTTTGTTCTTTTTCCAAAAATTTAAATTGGAAAAAATGCAGTGGTTTATTGTCGTCATGTCGGTCGTTTTTGGTGGAATTACCCTGATCTTTAGTGATGTGACCTATATTAAAATGAAGGCGATCATCATCAATATCGGTATCGGATTAGGCTTTCTGGTTACGCCACTATTCAATAAAGAACGTATGCCAATTATCCAAAAACTTTTAGGCTCGTTGTTAGAGCTCAGCCCTAAAGGTTGGTTAAAGTTGAACTGGGCATGGTGTGGTCAATTCTTTTTACTTGCGGCTTTGCATTTCTTCTTTGGTTTTGTCTACATGCAAGGAAAATATTGGGGCGAATTCACTGCTTTTGGCGATATTATCGTTTCTATCAGTTACCTAGCTGCTATACTGTTTTTCTTAAGAAAGCATTTTAAAACCACTGAATAGATTTTAAATCATCGAGCTACTGCCATGCCATATTTTGTGCTGACTTGTACTGATCGCGAAGGTACTTTGGAAAAACGTTTAGCAACCCGTCCACAACATATTGAACGTCTACAAAAGTTAGATGATGAAGGACGTTTAATTGCGGCAGGTGCGCATCCGAAAGATCCAAATGATCCACAAGCTGGTTTTTTGGGCAGTACCATCATTGTCGAGTTTGATAGTCGTGAATCCTTAGATGCTTGGATTCAGGAAGAGCCATTTTTAAAAGAAGGGATTTACTCAAATATTGACGTAAAACCTTTCAACAAAGCTTTTCCAAAAGGGTAAATCATGCAAGTTGTCTTAAAAAGCGTATTGGCTTTATGTTTATTTAGTTCTCCTGCATGGGCAGTTGAGCCAGCAACACCTGCGGCTCCAGCAGCCAACACAACCCCAGTGCAACCCAATGCCACAACTGCTGCGCCAACCAATGCAACCACAGCAGTAGCCAAACCTTTGACCGCTGAACAAATTGCCAAAGCCAAACAGCAGCAAGATGCAAAAGTCAAAGCCATGATTCAAGATCAAGCCAGCCGCTTGAAACAACTTGAACATGCCAATTTGGAAGCACTTTCGCAGAACCAAGAATTACAGTTAAAAAATGACAACCTGACCGTACAAGTTCAAGTATTACAAAGTGAACGCAGTGCGCAAATGTTTTTATATGGCGCAATGACCATTGCTGTGGGTGTCATTCTCGGCTTCTTAATTGCCAGTTATGTTCACACTAAACGTCGTCGTCAGTGGTAAATCCCAACATTTTATTTATGTCTCAATCTGCAAAATTACAAACAGCCGAATTAGACTGGGAACTGGTCGATGGTATCGAAGTTCCCATTTCTAAACAGTTTGGCGATGTCTACTTTTCCAAAGATAACGGTTTACTTGAAACACGCCATGTGTTTTTAAATGGTAATGACCTAACTGAACGCCTATCAGAACTAAAAGATTTTCAATACTTTTGTGTTGGCGAAACAGGTTTTGGTACGGGCTTAAACATTCTGACCCTTTGGCAACTTTGGCAGCAGGTTCGTCCAGATAATCACAGTCACTTACATGCTATCAGTGTTGAAAAATTCCCATTGAATAAAGCTGATCTTATTCGTGCACTGAATGTCTGGCCTGAACTTAAGCCACTTGCAGAACAGCTGATTCAACAATATCCCTTGCCTATCGCAGGTTGCCACCGCTTAAGTTTTCCTGAAGAACGATTTAGTATTGATTTATGGTTGGGTGATGCTCAGGATATTTTTCCAAGTATCCCAAAGACTCAAGCCGTGAATGCATGGTTTCTCGATGGTTTTGCTCCATCATGCAATCCAGATATGTGGCAGGAAAATGTACTCAATCACATGGTACGTTTATCTGAGTTTGGAACGACCTTTGCGTCCTTTAGTGTTGCTGGTGTGCTGAAACGTGGACTGAAGCAACATGCTGTGCACATTAGCCGCCCACGAGGTTTTGGTCATAAACGTGAAATGTTAAAAGCTATTTGGTTAGATACGTCATCCGAAACATCCACTCAGGCTGATTCAGAACAAAACCTTACAAGCCCACAAGCTGCATTAAAAACGATACCACACCAGATCGCGATTATTGGTGCGGGAATCGCAGGTTTAAGCACAGCATGGGCATTTGCTCAACGTGGTCATCAAGTCACTATTTACGAGCAAAATGAGCCTCTCTCCGGGGCATCAGGCAATCCCCTTGCTCTACTCAATCCCAAGCTGTGTCCAATTGAACAGGCACATGAACATTTGATGACCTTAAGCTGGCAACATGCATTGAATTTTTATCCTAGATTCAAAGCATTTAGACCCATTCAAGTCCAACAAATGGCTTTAAAAAATGCGGATGAATTACTCAGCTTAGCGGAACAGTATCCTTCGGGCGTGTTATCCACTCAAGATCAGCAGGATGTAATACCTGAAACTGATTATCCAAGCTTGATGCTACATCAGGCTGGTGCAGTTTCTCCACAGCAACTGCGTGATGAAATTTTGCACCATCCGAATATCAAAACCGAAAAGGCAAAAATTTCTCGCTTAAATAGCGCAGACAACCAAACAGAGCTTTGGCAAGATCAGCAGCTCATTGCAACAGCCGATGATGTGATTGTGTGTTGTGCCAAACAAAGTGCTGAGCTGTTTGAAAACTACCCCGTGTTAAAACCAATTCGTGGACAAGTCAGTTGGGTCGACAACAGCGCACAGCCTTTAACACTTGATCAAGCTTATAGTTACGGTGGCTACTGTATGCAATTGGATGCGACCCAATTAATCTTGGGAGCATCTTTTTATCCAAATCGAGACGATGTTGAAGTTTTAGCAGAAGATCATGTGCATAACTACGAACTTATCCACAGTGTCTTCCCTGAATATGCGCAACAGCTTCCATCCACCGACACATGGCAAGGCCGTGCGTCTGTGCGTGCACAAAGTCTGGATTACTTTCCTCTAGTTGGAAAAATGCAAAATCACCAGCAAATCTATACTTTTGCAGGTTTAGGTTCAAAGGGATTCTTGTTTGCGCCGTTGTGTAGCGAAGTATTAGCAGCTTTAGTACTTGGAGAACTTTGTCCAATTTCGCAATCATTATTGGATAAACTCAATCCACAGCGTTTTCAAAAGAAGACTAAGGCAAAGAAACCGTATTATTCTGGTTAAATATTTTTTTAATTTTAAAATAACTGAAATCTAAAATTTTGAATTGGCCAAAATACAGCTGTATTTTGGCCAATCTTTTGAGTGCTTTAAGCGCCTTGTTCTAAAGGCAAGCCTGCATCACGCGCTGCGCGTGTGCCACCCATTAACACAACATATTCACGAGAACCATCCATACCGTCTAACAGCTCTGCTGCACGCGGTGCTTTACTTCCGCCACCACATAAAATATAAATCGGCTGATCCGCTGCAACTTGAGTCAAACTATCCGCAGTGATATCAGTAATTGGACGATTCACCGCCCCTTTAACATGAGCCTCTGTATACGCTTTGGTATCTCGGACATCCCAGATGACAGCGCCTTCTGGGAACTCAAATGTTGTAATTTCTTGTTTACGGATCATTGTGCACTCCTTTGATGTAAACAACACTTGGCAAATGAAGAAAACCCCCTTAGCATCTCAAATATTCTTTCCCTTTGTAAAGGTCTAACCATGCCTTCTTTTGATATTGTTTCTGAATTAGAGTTATTTGAAGTTAATCACGCTGTACAAAATACAGAAAAAGAGATCGCAACACGTTTTGACTTTCGTGGACAAGACGTTTCAATTGAGTTAAATGAGAAAAATAAAGAAATCAAAATCTCAACTGAAAGCGATTTCCAATGTGAGCAAGTTTATACCATGCTTGAAAATCACTTCTATAAACGTAAAATTGATGTACAAGCTTTAGATCCGCAAAAAGCGACTGCTTCTGGTAAAAATGTGGTGCAAGTGATCAAGCTGAAAGATGGACTTGACTCAGATACTGCAAAAAAAATTAATAAAGCCATTAAAGAAAGTGGCATCAAAGCGCAATCTTCTATCCAAGGAGACAAAATCCGTGTCACGGATAAAAAGCGCGATACTTTGCAACAAGTCATGAACTTTTTACGTGAACAACAATTTGGTCTGCCACTGCAATTTAATAATTTCAAAGATTAAGCAATAGGTTCACTATGGCAAAAGATAACCGCCTTTATAAGCTGGTTAAAACCACTTCTAAATTTCCGAAAGGAATCCGTAGCACGCTCTGGAGCAAAGCTTTTGGTCGTGTGGTTCCGATGGTTGGAACAGCAAATATTCGCTATTTAGAAGTGGATAAAGACCACGTCACTGTTCGCATTGAAAACCAACGCAATATGCAAAATCATATTAAAGGCGTTCATGCTGCTGCGATGGCTTTATTGTCCGAAACGGCAACGGGCTTTTTAACCGGTTTACATGTACCAGATGATCGGATTTTGTTGATCAAATCATTACATGTTGACTATTTAAAAGTTGCTCAAGGCGGTTTAACAGCAACTGCAACATTATCAGCAGATCAACAAAAGTTTATTGCGGATAATGATAAAGGCGAGCTATTGGTGCCGGTGACCGTGATTGATGATTCAGGTAATGAACCAATCCAATGCCAAATGCTTTGGGCTTGGTTACCAAAACGTAAAAAATAATAACTGACCTAGACTATTCTAGTGGCAGTATTAGCATCAGGATGCAAAGATCACTCTTTGTGTTCTGATGCTAAAAATGAAAAAAATACTTCTGCTTTCTCATTTTTTTATTGCGCTTAATCTCGCGACATATTCTGCTCAAGCACTCGCTGCTGATTCTTCAGCTCCAACGCTCTCAAAACAGATCACTTCTTTAGCTGAACAAAACAAGAAAATTGTCACTGATTTTTATGAAGGTGTTTTCTTGAAACACCAAGTGAAACAATATGCCGATCGTTATATTGGGGATCAATATATTCAACATAATCCAAATGTACCTGACGGTAAGGCACCTTTTGTAAACTTCTTTAGCCAAAAATTTAGCAATAACCCTCAGGCAAAGAATGTCATCAAGAAAGCAATTGCTGAAGGAGATTTAGTCGTCCTGCATGTGCATTCTACAGAGAATGACAGCGATCGAGGTCGAGCGATTATTGATATATTCCGTGTAGAAAATGGAAAAATTGTAGAGCATTGGGATGTGATACAAAATATTCCTGAAAAGAGCCAGAATTCCAATACCATGTTCTAAACAGCACACAAAAAAATAAAGCCCAAACTGATTTGGGCTTTATTTTTTAAATACTTAAATAAATTTTTCAATGATCAGCATCAGCTCTTGCAAATATTCTGCATCAATCTGATCAAATTGATTCAGTTCATCACTATCGACATCCAACACGCCCACACATTCCCCTTCCTTCATAATCGGCAAAACAATTTCCGATCTTGAAGCAGAACTACAGGCAATATGTCCTGGGAACTGATCTACATCAGGCACGACAATCACTTGTTGCTGTTGCCATGCTGCTCCACATACGCCGCGACCTTTAGCTATACGGGTACAGGCGATTGGGCCTTGAAATGGTCCTAAAACCAATTCATTGTCTTTGACTAGATAAAAGCCAATCCAAAGCCAGCCAAACTGCTGTTTTAACGCTGCGCAGATATTGGCAAGATTGGCAATCACATCTGACTCATCTTCAACAATCGCTTGAATCTGTGGAATGATGCTTTGATATTGCTCAGCTTTATGACCTTGCTGTAAAACTAATTCTTCTGCCATGCTTATATTCCAATGAAAAGTATTGCCAAACTACTCACTTGTTGAAGCTTATAATGTTGCTGCAAATGCCTGTTTAATCTCTTCTGAGATCAAACGTTTCTTACCATTTACATCCACCGCGACAAAGGTGAATACGCCTTCGGTAATACGCACTGGTTCACGGGAATCATCATGACTATTCCACACCTCGATTTGAACCTGCACCGAGCTACCGCCAACTTTCAGAATTTTGGTATAGCAACTAATCACATTGCCCACTTTGACAGGCACCAGGAAGGTCATTTGATTAATCGCAATCGTTGCACAACGACCTTTACTAAAACGTTCAACATGAATCGCTCCAGCTAAATCCATCTGAGAAACAATCCAACCTCCAAAAACATCACCACTCCAATTGGTATCCGCAGGCATGGCAATGTTTTGTAGAGATAGAATCCCTTCAGGATGATTTGGGCGTTCACTCATGTTAATGTCCTTGATGTTGCTGTAATTGCTGGTCTAGCCATTGTTGTAACTCGGGTGCACGTAATGCCCCGCTGATTCTCGCCAATTCCGTAGTTTTATTCATCAAGACCAAAGTCGGAATACTACGCACATTAAATGCAGCACTTAAACGTGGATTGGCTTCAGTATCAATTTTGGCAAAAACCACATATGGATTTTGCTTGGCGACCTGAGCAAAGTGAGGTGCCATCATTTTACAAGGTCCACACCATTCAGCCCATAGATCGATCAGTACAGGCAGATCTGAATTGCTGATGAAGTTACTGAAATTTTGTTCATTTAGTTCAATCGGCTCTAAAGGCAATAACGCTTTATGGCATTGACCACAATTCGGCTGAACTGCCAATTTTTCTTCGGGTACACGATTTTTTGCACCACATGATGCACAGACAATAATCATCTACATCACTCCAATATGTTGATGTAAAAATTCTAATTGGGTTGTGACTGCTTTTTCAAACCAAGAACCATGATAAACATCAAAATGTTTCATTTCCCACTCATGATAGCTCACAAATGGCGCAATGTTGGTCGCAGCTTCCCGACTCGATTCGATTGGAATCAAAGTGTCATGCTTCGCTGCAATAAATAAAACAGGGATATTAATCTTACGAACAAACTGGATTGGTCGATAACGCATTAGATTAAAGAAAACCCGCGCAGGGACTTCCCCACTCCAGTAGTAATCTGGATTTACAATCGAGTGATATCCGTAGTAACTATCTGAGGTCGGTAGGAAACACAGCCGATATTGATCGACCACAGGTAAGGTTTTAGGTGCCAAGCCCATCTTAGAGCCCATATAATCCTGACTGGAACGCTTTAATGCTTCTGGATAACGTTGCAAAGGGTAAAGCTTGGCCGTCTCAGCCCCATCAACATAGGGGACTTGTACCATGACCGCCTGAATGTTTTTCAGGTCTGTTGCCAGACTTAAGGCATATCCACCACTAAGCGAGGTTCCCCATAAAATAATCCGTCGACTATCGATCAACTTGCAATTCGAAGCATATTGAACAATGGTTTTCCAGTCATCAAGCTGGGCACTGAGTGAAACCAATTCCCGTGGTTTCCCTGTACTGCCGCCCCAATAGCGATAATCAAATAAAATGACTGCATAGCCTGCTTGGGCAAAACGCTGTGCATATTGAACCAGTTTAAATTGACGCAAACCCGCAAAGCCATGCGCCATGATAATCACGGCAGCTTTGGTATTGGTTTTAGGTAGATAGAAATCCGCAGCGATGGTTTCATCACCACTTGCAACATACAACGGCTCAACTGTATAGGTATGCATGCGCGCTCCATTGCCTTATCTTTTAATTATCATCACTTATTTACTATAGACATTTAAACTCAAGATCGAGCTTAATGCTATGATAGAGCATAAAATGTTTTGTTTGTTTTTGGAGTGACAAGATGACAGAGAATGTTGGTTTTGCAGGTCAAATCGGCCCTGAGCACGTAGAGCAAGTGGTTGAAAAAGGATTTAAATCGATTATTAATAACCGTCCAGATCTGGAAGGTGGTCCTGAACAACCTACAAGTGCCCAAATCGAAGAATCTGCACGCAGTGCAGGGTTAGATTATGTCTATCAACCGGTTGTTGCTGGGCAAATCACTGAACTTGATGTCCGTACATTCGCCAATCATTATAATGAATTACCAAAACCAATTTTGATGTTCTGTCGTACCGGTAACCGTTCAAATAATTTATATCAGATTGCTAAACAAATGGATTTACTGGACGATTAAATTCATTACATTTCATTACCTGATCAAAATAGTTAAACCATTTTATTTATAAGATGATGGCTCTTTTTCACAAGATAAAGAACCATGTACAAACTTGCCATTATTGTTTTATGCCTCATCTCACTTTCAGCATGTAGTTCTTTGCAAGTTCGCCCGACAGCAACAGTGAGTGTGGGTACAGCCCTATAAAAAAACAGCACCGAAGTGCTGTTTCCCATTTTTTTAAATAGATAACTATTGATAGTTAACAAAAATTGTTGAAACCTTACCATCTGGAGCAGCCACAGATACTTTGAAAATATCGCCTACAGCACATCCTTTCAAACGATAACCATAAACAGCTTGAGTACTATTTTTAAAAGTCACTGGTGTCATAAGATTGAATACACTAGCCACAGGAGAGCTACCTTGTACCAATTCAGCGGTGCAAGATAAATTATTATTTTGAGTATTATCCTCAGGTGTTACACTTACAGTGGAACCTGTTGGCATAGGTACACTTTGCATGCTATTCCCATATAGGCCAAAAGATAATAAGCCATTATTTGCACTAACATTTGTAAATGTTGCTGTATTTTCTGAGAATGCAAACACTAATTGCTGACGTAGAATAGAATCTAAATTATCATCACAAGTATCAGCAATATTTGGCTGACTGAACGTAGAAGATGCACAAGCCGCCTTATTACCTACAATTTTTCGGTTGTAAAGAAACTCTCCAATGCCATAGTTATTATCATATTGATTATTTTCATTATCATCACGGAAGAAGCTACCAATATTGCTCAGAAGCTTATCTACCCCTTTAGTATAAAGGTTATCACCGTCTAAATCAGTAAAGCTCTTATCCCCTTCAACATAAGCTAAAACGCTAACACGGTTGTCTAAAGGACGTGGGTCTTGAACCGATAAAGTGACCGCACAACGACCATTGCTTGTTGAACAATTCGGAGTAACGACTCCACCTTCGCTAATAAAACTCACCACAGTTCCATTAGGTACAGGATTGCCCGTACGATCTCTTAACATGACATTAATAGTTGCGCTATCACCATCGACTTTATTTTGCAATGCATTTTTACTCACGGATAGACTAAAGCCATCTTGAGTTGTGCGCCCTGTTGATACAGAAACATTTTTAGATAATGCTGAAACAGCAATATTAGAAGCTAGAGTTGCTTTGATCTCGACAGGCCCTGGTTTATCACCTGGATATAATGTAACAACAACTTTACCATTCGGATCACTTTTGACAGTTTTCGGATTTTGATTACCTAAAGAGATGAAGCTTAAATCTTCCGGAGCTCGAACTAGCTCTATATTTACATCTTTATTTGCAGCAGGCGTTCCATTTGCATATAAAGTAAATTCAATTTGGCCTGATGCAGCGGTACCACTACTTCTAATACCTAAATTAACTGGACTTGATGTTGTATATTTTAAAGAATTAGCTTCGATCGCAGCAATATTCACATCAACTTTTGACTCTGGAATATTTGAACCTGATGCTCGAATAGTCTGCTGACCTTCACATAGTTTACCATCACCTCCAATTGCTTTATAAGAGGTTGTCACATCCCCTTGATTTGACGAAACAACACTTGCTGGCTCAAAGATTCCACATGTTGCACTGAAGCTTACAGTTACATTATTCTGATTAGCCTTCGTACTTGAATCTTGTGTCTTCAAGGTAATATTCGTAGATGCTCCTGATTCTAATTGAGTTGCGGCAGCAGCCATCCCAACTAAAACAATATTTGCAGCTTGTAAAACAAAATTATATGGCTTCGTCGTAGCTGTTGTACCATTAAAGCTTGTTGTCGCAGAAAGCTGATATGCACCTGTCGCATTTAAATCTTGCGGCTTTATCGAAATACTTGCTTCGCCATCAGCATTTGTAAGTACCGCACCGTTTGTCGTGCCAAAAGTAACAGCTTCACCAGTAAAACTAACAACTGCCCCATTAATCCCTTTTCCTGAGGCATCTGTCACTTTAACTTTAGCAGTTACACCTGCAGCAGTAATTGAGGTTGTTACGATATTATTCGCATCATACAGAGTAATATTTGTAATATTCACTGCGGTAACAGGAGTTTGTCCATTGCCACCAGAAGAACCATTATTATTTCCACCAGAGGAACTATTATCACCTGTTGATCCATAGTACCCACCGCCACCACCGCCGCAGCTCGCCAATAATACAGAAACAGTGATTGCAGACAACTTTAAGGTAAGTTGTTTTCTATTCATAATCATTCCTTTTAACCCCGATCAAATCCCCAAATGGAATAGGATTTTTCATTATAAAAATATGTCTAATGTAATCATAATATAGATTTTGTGTAAATAAAGTTTATCTTCAAGTAAAGAATATTAAAGTGAACTCAATCAAACTATTTTATTAAATAGAGATATTTTCTATAAGTTTTAACAAATAAATAATGAATAGAATAAATTTCAAGTCGATCTAAATTAAAACATGATTAAATAAAAGCTGAGTCTATTTCATTTCCCCCATGCAATAAAAAACACCCCAACCTCTCTCGAGATTGGGGTGTTTGATATTTAAAAGCTGGCGATGACTTACTCTCACATGGCAAGTGCCACACTACCATCAGCGCTAAGAGGTTTCACTTCTGAGTTCGG
>NZ_BKGB01000026.1:0-42349 GCF_008980925.1 Acinetobacter sp. TUM15071
AGGTTCAGGTTCAGGTTCAGGTTCAGGTTCAGGTTCAGGTTCAGGTTCAGGTTCAGGTTCAGGTTCAGGTTCAGGTTCAGGTTCAGGTTCAGGTTCAGGTTCAGGTTCAGGTTCAGGTTCAGGTTCAACACTAACCGCTTCTTGCTGAACTGCAAACTGATTTTCTGTACTTAAATCCTGTATTGGCTGGCGCACTTCAGGTGCTGCAATCTGTGTAACAGGTGTTGCACTTACAGTAACTTCATTTAAGCTCATCGGTCTAAACGCAAGTAAGCGTAACACCGTCATTTCAAAACCTTGCTCTTGAGTGACCGCCAGCTGCAACTCGGTACGTCCTTTACAGGCAATTTGATAATAAAGCTGTAAATCTTGAGCAGAAATAAGTTTTGAAAGTTGCAAAATTTTCTGATTGATTTCTTCACTATATTTCAAAGCAAGATCTGGCAAATATTGCAACAGCGCCAATTCATGCAAAGTTGACACCAACTGATCTAGCACTAAAGAAACGTCTAGCGCTTGCTGTCTAAATTGCAATAACAACTGACTGACGTGGGCTTGCTGATTTTGATGAATTGCTAAAATCAAATCATAAATAATAGTTCGGTCAATCAGCCCCAACATATCTTTGACATCTTGATGATGTACGGCACCCTGACCATAAGCAATCGCTTGGTCAGTTAAAGATAATGCATCACGCAATGATCCCTGTGCAGATTCAGCAATTTGCCAAATTGCATTTTGATCGGCTTCGATATGTTCTTTCGTTAAAATTTGAGTTAAATGCTCAGTAATTTCATCAACTGCCAAAGGACGCAAAGTAAATTGTAAACAACGTGAGATCACTGTAATTGGAAGTTTTTGTGGATCCGTTGTCGCAAAGAGAAACTTAACATGCTCAGGTGGTTCTTCCAGTGTCTTTAACAAGGCATTAAACGAATGCGTTGAAAGCATGTGCACTTCATCAATCAGATAGACTTTAAAACGGCCTTGAGTCGGTGCATAAGGAACATTGTCGAGTAGTTCACGAGTATCTTCAACTTTAGTTCGTGATGCCGCATCAATTTCAATCAAATCAATAAAACGACCTTCATTCACCGCCTTACAAGTAGCACATACTTCACACGGCGTCGAAGTAACCCCAGTCTCACAGTTTAAGCATTTGGCTAAAATACGGGCAATTGTGGTTTTTCCGACCCCACGCGTTCCCGTAAACAAATAAGCATGATGCAAACGACCACGTTCTAACGCGCTGGTTAAAGCACGAGAAACATGGTTTTGCCCCACTAACTCATTGAAATTACGTGGACGGTATTTTCTTGCCAGTACTTGATACATGTATGCTCCTTTTTGCATGTTAAGGATACTGTTTTTTTGAAAGGCTGTGAACGAATACGTATCTAATTGATCAAGATTAAATACATTCCATTACTTTTAATTGAGATTTCTCAGCATTTCATCACTATTACACAAGACTTGCGCCAACATTCAACTCAAGTGACAATACGCACCAATTTTTATGTTGTTGGTTTCATTTCCCATGTCTCAATCTTTAGCGGTACTCGGCGGCATAACCGCAGAACAATTTCTTAATGAATATTGGCAGAAAAAGCCATTATTGGTCCGTAATGCTATGCCAGAAATTATTGGCTTATTGGAGCCAACTGACGTTCAGGAATTGGCTTTAGAAGAACATGTTAGTGCGCGCTTAATTCGTCAAAAAAATAAAAATCCAAACGAATGGCATGTAAAATCATCACCACTCACCAAAGGTGACTTCCAGAAATTACCTAACTTATGGACGTTACTGGTTCAAGCTGTAGATCATTATTCCTTTGATATTGCTGAATTATGGAAAAAGTTTCCTTTTATTCCGCAATGGCGACGTGATGACATCATGGTGTCTTATGCACCTCAAGGCGGCTCAGTTGGAAAACACTTCGATTTTTATGATGTGTTCTTGGTTCAAGGTCATGGTCACCGTCGCTGGCAACTCGGTCAAATGTGTGATGAATCAACTCAGTTCATTCCAGATCAGCCATTAAAACTACTGCCTGAAATAGATGTGCAATTTGATGAAGTACTTGCACCTGGCGATTTACTTTATGTACCGCCAGGCCTTGCACATTACGGTGTAGCAGAAGATGATTGCTTAACCTTTTCGTTTGGCTTCCGTATGCCAAACCTTTCAGAAATGATTGATCAAGTCAGTGATAAATTTTCAGAAAACACTTCACTCAAAAACCCATTGATCGATATCGTACGTCAACAGACTGCGCACTTGGGTGAAATTAATAGTACTGAATTTGCTTACTTAAAAACTCAATTATTAGACTATCTCACGCAAGCGCCTGAATTTGATGCAGCTATCATGGCCTACATGAGTGAAGCAAGTTATCCGAATAACATTCCGGAACCTGAAGAAGTTGATGCCAATGATGTAGCTGAAGTGATTGGTGCTGATTACCAAATCATTTTAGAGCCCGCCTCTAGATTGCTTTACAGAAAACAAGACGGGTCTCTTGAGTTTTGGGCAAATGGCGATACGATTTGCGTATCAGAAGCATTTATTCCATTTTTGAAGCAAATTGCAGATGGTGAGAGCCTATTGCTAGATGAACGATTTAATCAAATAGAGATTCTAGAAGATATCACAACACTGCTTAATACAGCTGTTGTAATGTTATTACCACCAAACGAAAACTAGAACCTTCATTCTTATATGGATAGAGATTATTCTCTATCCATAGTTATCTAAAATATAGAATTTAAATAAAACCCTACTTTTTGTAATGATTACATTTTAATGCTTGAATAAGAATTGTTTTTTAATAGACTAAAACGACGTCATTATAAAAATATTTAATAGAAATCATTTCCATACAACAACAAGGAGTACGACTTGTGTTTAAAAAAATATTATGCCTTTCATTTCTAGCATCGTCTTTCATTCTTCAAACTAGCCATGCCTGTACCCGTGCAGTCTATTTAGGTAATAATGACCATATCATCACAGCGCGCTCAATGGACTGGAAGGTCGATGTAGGAACCAACCTATGGATTTTACCAAGTGGTGTACTTCGCGACAGCAATGCTGGGCCAAAATCTTTGAAATGGAAAGCCAAATACGGCAGTGTGATTGCCACAGGCTATGACATTTCAACGACTGATGGAATGAATGAAGCAGGATTAGTTGCCAATGTATTATGGCTAGTTGAATCACAATATCCAGATACCAAACAATCAAAAAAACCTCAACTGAGCATTTCGGCTTGGGCTCAATATGTACTGGATAATTATGCGTCTGTCGCGGAGGCAGTCAGCGCGTTAGAAAAAGAGCCCTTCGATCTAATTACCGACAGTGTTCCAGGTGAACAAAGACTTGCAACTCTACATTTATCCATATCAGATAAAACTGGAGACAGTGCAATTATTGAATATATTGGTGGCAAACAAGTCATTCATCATAATAAGAAATACCAAGTCATGACCAATTCACCTATATTTGATCAACAACTGGCACTCAACACTTACTGGCAACAAATTGGCGGAACCGTGATGTTACCAGGAACCAATCGTGCAGCTGACCGATTCGCCCGCGCATCGTTTTATATTAATGCCATTCCTAAAAATGATAATCCTAAAGATGCTTTAGCTTCTGTTTTTAGCGTTATTCGAAATGCATCTGTACCCTATGGCTTGAATACAGCGGAGGAACCGAATATCTCCTCTACACGCTGGAGAACTGTTGCCGATCACAAACAACAGCTCTATTTCTTTGAATCGGCAGTTTCACCCAATGTATTTTGGGTAGATTTAAAGAAAATTAACTTTAAAGATGGTTTAACACGTAAACTTGACCTTGGCAAAGATCAGCAAAATACTTTTGCTGGTGATGCAACCGATCAATTTAAAATATCAAAACCATTTGAATTTCTTGGTCCGCAATTACATCATTAACACTGAAATATTGAATACATACTAGAGAGTTGAAAGATGAATAAAACTTTATGTTTACTTAGCCTTTGTATTGTTATGAGTGGTTGCTCAACCTTACCAGACTCATCTGCCGCTTCAACAGAAAATCTAGCAACCGCAGGCTCTTTGACCTGCAAAGCAAACGAACTATGCCCGAATGTTTTTGTTGAATGGGACAAACAACACAAAGAGCAATTGAGAGTAGAAACGGTATTAAACAGTAGTTATGATTACTATGACATCAAAGGCATTAGCTTTTTAATTGATGACAAAACTTTTGCCTATACACCCGTCGGTCCAACACAACAAAAAAACATTAACCGACTTATTCCAAGACGTTCATCAAATAGCTTTATTCTGCCAAGCACATTCCTTTACGAGTTGAAAAAAGCCCAAAATGTTGAACTTTCGATCGAGACTGACAAAGGTAATATTAAACGCTCGGTCTATACCCCAAGCCAACAATCGATGCTTTACCACAACTTTGTGAAACTCATCACAACCTTACCAACCCAACAAAACAAGTCTTAAAACAGAAAATTATACGATTAAAGTCAGTTATTTATTTTAACTATAACTAACTGACTTTTTATATTATACAACCCTTCAAAATAGATTCCTGAGCAAGCATTAAAAGTAAAAGCATTGCTTAAATATACCCGAACTTGCAAACAAGAATAAATCTCAGGATAGAAACCATTATTAAATCCCAATCATCACAAAAAGCAGTTATCCTTTGAAAACAATTAGATGAATAATCATCAATCAAATAAACTTAAATTATTCTAATCTTGTATCGTATTTTAAGATTTAATTAATAGTTATTTTCTATAGATATAGAACACTATTTTCAAACCCCGCACTTGAAAATGCGGACTAAAGAATCATTTAAATAAATAATATTATTTCCCCCTATGATATTTTCAAAATACCATGTAAAATCCCTGCCAAAATTGCATAATGAAATGCAACATGATGCTCTTGGCGATGGGCGAACTCGAGGCGTTGTATGTCAAAAAAAGAAGATATTATTAGCACTGCATTAAGACTTTTTAATTCGCATAGCTATAATTCAATTGGTGTTGATCGGATCATCAGTGAATCTGGTGTTGCAAAAATGACGTTCTACAAATATTTTCCATCAAAGGAAAAGTTAATTGAGGAATGCTTGATACAACGTAATACCAATCTTCAAACCTCACTGAATGCAACTTTGGCAGAATGTGATGAAGACGATTATCTTGGTCAACTCAAAGCAATTTTTGGCTGGTATGCTGCTTGGTTTAACAGCGAAGACTTCAATGGCTGTATGTTCCAGAAAGCTTTAGAAGAAGTGATTAAAATCTATCCTTCTACTTTGCAGCCTGCTACCCAATATAAAATTTGGTTAACCGCTCTCATCGAAAATTTACTTAAAAATCTAGATATTCGTAACCCAACCCATCTTGCGACCCTGATTGTGAGCATTTTGGACGGTATGACGATTCAAGCACATGTCAACAAACACTCAGTCGAGATGGATGAGTATTGGAAACGTGTTGAACATTTGATTAATTTTGAAAAAGAGCTCGCATAAATACAAAATATCCCTTTAATAATAAAGGGATATTTTTTAAAAATAGAATTTGGATATAATTGAATAAAAAAATAAAGCGTGATTTATAGTTATTATTGTGGCTCACGCTTGCGTCTGAGTGTAAAAAAGAATAATAAATATTATTACCCTCTGGCGGTTGTACTTTCGCACTTCCGATCCTTCTTATGCAGACAGATCGTTCTGTCTTGTTTTCCATTATATAGGCTTTCTGCCAAAGCGCAATCTTTTTTTTAATTTTTTTATATTCATTAAATATATTAACCACTTAATTTTATTATGTAGTATTTTTAAATAATAAAATTTCTAAAATGCCCTTGCTAGATGATAGCACTAGATAAAACTTTGCCCAAATAGCAATAATGCAAATATAATCACATTAATTTAAAATAAATCAGAATATTTCACATTATCACACTATTTTATCACTTTTACTGATATACATTTTCATTAAAAACCATTGCAATTATTCAGTTTTACTACAATTTTTTCGTTGTCTGACTTTATACTAGCCACGGCTGTAACCTAGTGAGTATATGCATGCAAAAGGATTTCGAGATCGAAGCAATGAGAGAGTCTGCTGGTACAATTGTTAATGTACTAAAATCTCTGGCAAATACTGATCGTTTAATTATTTTGTGTCATTTGGCTAAACAAGAACTTAATGTTTCACAAATTGAAGAATTGACCCAAATTTTTCAACCAACGTTGTCTCAACAATTGATGATGTTAAGAAAGAGCCATGCTGTTTCTACCCGACGCGATGGCAAACAAATTTTCTACTCGATTTTGGATCCAAAATTGAAAGTAGTTTTAAATACTTTATATGAGCATTATTGCCCCCACGCATAATATTGCAGGAAACGTTTTAACCATACCTTCTTTAGCATTTTTTCTGCATAATATATATAAATTTATGATTTAGACTATTGTGCATGAAATTGTTGCCCCTCAACCTAGCTAAGCTATTTCCTGCACGAAAATGGTTAGGTCATTACCAACTTTCGAGTTTCAAGTCTGATCTTATTGCAGCTTGTATCGTATTGGCCATGCTCGTACCTCAAGGCATGGCTTATGCTATGGTGGCAGGATTACCACCAATTATGGGGATATACGCCAGTATATTACCTATGATTATCTATGCATTTACTGGCAGCAGCACCACCCTTTCAATTGGACCTGTCGCCATTATCTCAATGATGGTCTTCGCAGCACTCAACCCATTATTTGCTGTGGGCTCGACAGCCTATATTGAAGCAGCGTGTTTATTGGCACTATTAGTCGGTATCATTTCCCTACTTTTAGGATTATTCCGTTTTGGTTTTCTAATTCAACTGATTAGCCACCCCGTTATTCAAAGCTTTATCATTGCTTCAGCTTTGCTGATTGCCCTAGGGCAGCTTAAATTCCTGCTCGATGTTCCACTGCAAACAAGTAATATCCCTGAATTTATTATAAGTTTCTCTCAAAATTTTCATGCGATTAGTGTTACGGGTATCAGCTTTGGATTTATTTCAGTCTTAATACTGTTTTTCCTCCCCAAATTGATCCAATCAGATTTTCTGAATAAAACATTACCTTTGCTACTTGTCCTGTTCTCTATCGCTGTTATCAGCTTTTTAGGCAATGATGATCAGGCGATTAGGACTGTTGGTATTATTCCGACAGGTTTACCGAGTTTAGACTTCCCGACTTGGAATCTCAGCCTCGTTCAACAATTGTTACCGAGCGCTTTTATGATCGCAATGATTAGTTTTGTTGAATCTTTAGCGATTGCCCAAGCTACTGCACTACAGAAACGTGATGATTTGAATAGCAATCAAGAGCTGATCGCATTGGGTTTGGCCAATATTGCTGCGGGAATTAATTCAGGATTCCCTGTTTCTGGCAGTTTATCTCGTACAGTTGTGAATACAGATGCGGGAGCAAAAACTCCGATGTCGGGTGTAGTTTCATCCTTACTCATGATTGTAGTGAGTCTCTACTTAACTGGCTTCTTTCAAAACCTGCCTTTGGCTGTACTCGCAGCCACAATTTTTGTCTCTATCTGGAAGCTTGTAACGCTGACACCATTTATTGAAACATGGGAATATTCAAAAGCAGATGGTCTTGCAATGTGGGTCACATTCTTCGGGGTAACCTGTTTGGATATTTCAACTGGGCTTATTATTGGTATTGTACTGACCTTTGCTTTACTACTATGGCGGATTAGTCGTCCACATATTGCTGTTATCGGCTTAATCGAGGGAACTCAACACTTTAGAAACATCTCAAATTACAATGTCATTACAACACCAGCTATTGTTTCCTTTCGCGTAGATGAAAATTTAAGCTTTTTAAATGCACATGTTCTAAAAGGTCATGTAATTACTGAAGTCAGTCAAAACCCCCTGTTGCAACATGTCGTGATTAATTGCTCCAGTATCAGCAATATCGATCTTAGTGCATTAGAAATGTTAGAAGATCTTAATCAAGAACTAAAACAACTCCAGATCCAAATGCATTTGTCTGAAATTAAGAGCCCAGTCATGGATCGACTGTCTAAGTCTCAACTTATAAAAGAGCTGACAGGACAAATATTTTTATCACATTATCAAGCAATACAAACACTTTCCCCTGAAATGCTTGTAGAATGAGCTGCTTTTATTGGATTTTTTTTATACAAAAGGATGTGTCATGTTTTACTAATTTTTTTTAAAAAACATTGTGTTAATTTTTTCGTTATTTTTAAAGTAATTGAATTGCAAAAAAAAATTTATTATTCACGGTTCTTAGGTATAGAATACCGCCCTTGTTTAACCTTAAACCGTGCATAGGTTTATAAGGCCTTTATATGTTTAATGTATTGTCTCGCTTGAGTTTAGTTAGCAAAATTATTATCGCTATTTTTCTAGGGATTGGAGTAGCACTTCTCTTTCCTAACTTTACACCCTATTTAAGTCTATTGGGTGAATTATTCATTAAAGCATTAAAGTCTGTTGCACCGATTTTAGTTTTTGTCTTGGTTCTATCTTCAATTGCAAATTTCCAGATTGGTCAGAGCTCGAATATCAGACCTGTGCTTGTACTATATGTTGTTGGCATGCTACTTGCCGCATTTAGTGCCGTAACAGCAAGTATTATGTTCCCAAGCCAGCTGTTTTTACATATGCCAGCTGAAACTGGATTACAAGCGCCAGGCAGTCTTGCGGAAATTCTAAAGAATTTACTTTTAAGTTTTATTGCAAATCCAGTACAAGCTATTGGTGAAGCAAACTTTATTGGTATCTTAGCATGGGCCATTGGTCTAGGATTAGCTTTACGCCATAGTTCAGATACGACGAAGCAGGTTCTGACAGATGTTGCTCATGCTGTGAACAAAATTATTCATACCGTAATTGCTTTTGCACCTATTGGTATTTTTGGTTTAGTTGCCGTGACTTTTGCCGATGCAGGTTTAGCGACATTAAAAAGCTATGCACAGCTGTTATTTGTATTAATTGGAACCATGGCATTTGTTGCACTTGTGATTAATCCAATTCTCGTTGCAATCACAATGAAAGCTAACCCTTACCCATTGGTATTCACTTGCTTAAAAGAAAGTGGAATTACTGCCTTCTTCACGCGTAGTTCAGCGGCTAATATTCCTGTCAATTTGGACTTGGCTCAGCGTTTAGGCGTAAATGAAGCTACAGCTAGCGTCTCAATTCCGTTGGGCGCGACCATTAATATGGCAGGCGCAGCAGTGACCATCACAGTACTTACTCTTGCAGCTGTACATACCTTAGACATTCCTGTTGATTTAAGCACCATGATTATTTTATCTGTGGTTGCCACTGTTTCTGCTTGTGGTGCATCAGGTGTTGCGGGTGGGTCTTTACTGTTAATCCCTGTTGCTTGTAGCTTGTTTGGTATATCATCTGAGATATCAATGCAGATTGTTGCGATTGGTATGATTATCAGTGTATTACAAGATTCAACAGAAACAGCGTTAAACTCATCAACTGATGTATTGTTTACCGCTGCAGTTGATTTCAGAGACCGTTCAAATTCATAGGTTGATATGCCACTTCAACGTTTACCCAACTGGATTCAACTTGGTGCTTTCTTACTTGCACTGAATGCAGGGATGGTAAACGTTTTAGGTTTATTTACGCTCCTACATCAATCAGTTTCTCATATGACAGGTAATGTCAGCATGCTCGCAATGAGTTTGCTGGACTGGCAGCCTGAACATTTTATCTATCTCAGTCTGATTGTCATTTGCTTTATTATCGGTTCTTTTTATAGTGGCCTCATTCTTGGCAATGGCAATGTTGCCTTTGGTCGGCACTATGGCCTCCCGCTTAGCTTAGTTGCGATCTTTTTATTTCTGACCTGGTTGTTACTTCCCTATTTTCCTCGATATGGCCTATTGTGGGCCTGTGTTGCGATGGGAGTACAAAATGCCATGGTGAGCCATTATAAAGGCGCAATTATTCGTACAACGCACTTATCTGGTGTACTCACGGATATTGGTTTAGCATTAGGTTATAAAGCACGTGGATTAAAAGTAGAAAAACGTCGCATTTTTCTCCATCTACTCATCTTTACAGGCTTTTTATGCGGTGGGCTCATTGCGAGTGTGCTTTATCCTTATTTAAAATTACAGACCTTTCTCATTCCTGCAGGCTTAAGCCTAGCAATGAGTATGGCCTATTGGATTTTCTATTTTCGTTCTTCATCAAACTCAAATTTGGATTGAATTATGGTTAAAAATGCATTGCAAGCTCAATTGTTAAAAGCGGGTTTGGTTGATAATAAGAAAGCAAAGAAATTAACCAAGCAAGCACAGCATGGGCAACGTACTGGACAAAATGATGATGCGGCATTAAAAGCTGAAATTGATCGTGCCAAGCAAGAAAAGTTAGCCAAAGACCAAGCATTAAATTTAGAAAAGCAGAGCATTTTGGAAGAAAAAGCCTTAAAAGCATCTATCATCCAAATGATCAAACACCATAAAGTAAAAGAAATTGAAGGCGATATCACTTATCAATTTATTGATGAAGGTAAAATCAAAAAAGTCTATCTTTCACAGCAAGTTTATAATGCACTGGTTTCAGGCTCGCTGGTGGTTGCCAAAGATCAAGGCAGCTATGCTTATCTGCCTAAAGCACTTGCAGAAAAAATTGATCAGAAAATGCAGGGTTTCATTTTAGTGAATAACAATACCGAGAAAAATGATCAAACCACAGATGAGGAAGATCCATACGCAGCATACGTTATTCCAGATGATCTAATGTGGTAAATCACCTTAGGCTTATGTAAGAATGCCTTTACAAATCGTATGTAAACTGTGATCAAACTCATATAAAACCCTATTACACCTTACAATTCCTGTTCAAAGAATTTATAAGGTGTTTTGGGTTTGGATTATTTAAATTATATGCGTAGCGAGTTAAGTCATTATCCATGGTTAGAGACTACGCTTGCATTAGCAGTTTTGATTTTATTTGCAGCACTTGCTAACTTTATAGCTAAAAGAATTATTGTCCGTGGTATCCGCCATTTAATTACAAAATTTAAATCCCCAAACCAAGCAATCTTCGCACAGCATAGTGTTACTCGCCGCTTTGCCAATATCGTTCCTGCGCTTGTGATTATGAATGGCATTGCGACTGTTCCACATTTGCCAGAAAAGTTCATTAGCTTCGTACAAATGGGTGCACAAGCTTTTATCTTCCTGACACTTGCACTTACCGTCAGTGAAGCACTCAACATCTTTAATCTAGTTTATCAACGCAACCCTAAATCAAGAAACAAACCGATTAAGGGCTATCTACAACTGGTTAAACTGATCTTATTCGTTGTATGTGGTCTAATGATTTTAGGCACCTTCTTGAAAAAAGATGTATTCACCTTACTTGCTGGTTTCGGTGCGATGGCAGCAGTATTGATGTTAGTGTTCCAAAATACTATTCTTTCTTTGGTTGCCAGTGTTCAAATCGCTTCTTATGACATGGTTCGTATTGGTGACTGGATTGAAATGCCATCTTTAAATGCAGACGGCGATGTCATTGATATGTCATTACATACGGTGACCGTACAGAACTTTGATAAGACTTTTACCACAATTCCGACCAATAAACTGGTAACAGATACCTTTAGAAACTGGCGTGGTATGAGCGAATCAGGCTGTCGTCGTATTAAACGTTCACTGTTTCTGGATCAAAGCAGTGTTCACTTCATGAGCGATGAAGAACAGCAAAAATTAAAAGATTTTCTGCTATTAGATCAATACCTTGATGCTAAGAAATCTGAAATTGAAGAGTTTAATAACCACCTAAGCAATCAGTCTCAATACAATCAACGCCGTTTAACCAATCTAGGGACTTTCCGTGCTTATGTTGAGTTTTACTTACGTCAGCATCACGGGATTGCCCAAAACCAAACTATTCTGGTACGTCAAATGCAACCAACCAGTGAAGGTTTACCATTAGAAATCTATGCATTTACCAATACCATTGCATGGGCTTCGTATGAAGCAATCCAATCTGATATTTTCGATCACTTGATTGCAATTATTCCTGAATTTGGCTTGAGAATTTATCAGGCGCCATCTGGTCATGATTTCCAGATGCTTACTACAGAGCAAGAAACAAAAGCTTAAATCAAAAAGTTAAAAAAGCACCTTAGGGTGCTTTTTTAATGATTCATCTCAAAGTACTTCTTACACCCTTGCATCCACTCCTCTGATACCGGTGGCTCTTCTGGATTTTCTGTATTAGCTAACTCACAATCTGCGGGATTGTTTAATCGATTGTCCCTAGGAAAAGAATAACCATAATAGCCATCACTATTCTCCTGATAGCCACCCGTTTTTTTATAATCCCAATATAAGTAACAGACAAAAGCCAATGTCATCCCCAACATGACAAAGAACAATCCTTTTAAACTCATTCATTGCTCTAAGCTTATTTTTTCAACATTATAAACAAATTTATTAAACATTTAGGGATAAGTTTCTACTTCTAGTAAAAGAAAATTTTGAGCAGCTTTTAGTCTGCTCTTCATTTGAAGCGCAAAACTCTATAACATTAAAAAAGCCCCAATAACATTTGGGGCTTTAGGCGGACGATTTAACTCAGTCCCACTCTAACTGAAACTGAATATTGGTGTTGGTAAAATTAGGATTTAAGAAAACTCTGTAACCTGCCTCCTTTAATTCAGTCACAACAATATCCGCATCCTCACTACTCACCTCATGTTTTGAAAATTGTTGCAATGCATCTCGGTCGCCGTCATTGGCCCTTAATTTGATCGTACTGGAAATCTTTGAGAGAATTTTATCTACAGTTAACTTTTTAACATTTGCATTAGAAATTGCAGTCGCTTTTGATGCTGGTAACAAAATTTCTTCGTTCACCGTATTCCGCCTGTGATATCAGAATAAGAAAAAAATTATAATATGTTCTATTTCCAGTTTTTCAAGCCCACTGAGCTAACTAAACGACAGATTTTGGCGCGCAAACCATTTTCCTGCATCTACTGTATAAAAAAATATCGACATTGATAAGCACAGCAACCTTTCGCGGCATTCTTCTCCCCCAATTCACCGACTAATTTTGAGTGGTTTCATTTCTACATTTTTCTGAGGTGGAAGAACCATCTGAACGCGTTTATTCGAACTACCACGAGCCTCAACATCACCAATCGTTAAATTATATCTTAGCGTTTCACCTGAAATACTTGACCCATCCATGATAATGGATGCATTGCCTTTTAATACAATTTCAGTTGCTGTAGTGTTGTACTCAACACGATTGGCTTTACCATAAACCATTCCCTTTTCCTCACTCACTTTTTGCTGAAATCTGACAGGACTTCCAGTTAGCGTAAGTTGATAAGGTTGGCCATTTTTCAGAGTTCCTATGGCTTTAGCCGCTTGGATATCAATCGTACCTTGTTTAATTTGGATATTAGAAGCCGAAAAAGTACTTTGATTTGGACTATAAAGCGTATCTGCAGCTTCAATATAAATCGACTGCTGAAAGTCAGACTCAAGCGCATAAACATATGTACTGCACATCAAAATTGATGTAATCGAAACAATTTTCATCATGATATTATTTTAGATCTATACATTTATAAACGGCTGATCTTAGCACAAGATGAGATTGATTCTTATTTAAAATAATTAAATGAGCGTAAATACCGACTCTAAATATTAGAAAATGTATGATGATTAAAACTGAGAGAGGAAAATCTCCTCTCACAAGCTGTTTATTGACAATTGATATCCAGTTTTTCAGCATAATAATCAGTCGATATTTTTAAATCAGACATCAACTTCTCTTTGCTATAGTCCTTAGGTGCAAGTTTTAGTAAAGCAGGAATATATTTTGATTCATATAGATTAGGATAATCTTTGCAAAGTACACGTGTCTGCTCTTGTTTTGGTGTATCTGGATTATCCAAGATGTCCATGTATTCGGAGATTTTATTGTCCACGACTTCAAAACTTTCTTGCGCTTTCTCACTTTTAACTTCAGGCTGCTTGTTACAACCAACAAATAAGATTGAGATTAAGCCTAGAGATAGAATTCTGATTTTCATAACAATGCTGCATACGATAAATTCATAGAAATCCGCCATTGCGGGTCATTTGTTCTAATTTATCATTAAAGTGCGACACCGCAGATATCTTTTGTACCAGTTGGGTAAGAAAAATTTAACGGTGTATGATCAAACAAAAATTCTATGGATATTCCGCCAGTACTCACTTCGTGATTCAAATCATTCGATTAAAAAATTAGGCAAAGGATGAAAATAGAAGTGGCTTTTAATTTAAAAAACCACTTCCAGTCTAAGTATTAATTATAAATAAATCTCAGGTGGATACGGCGTATCATCGCTAATTGGCGTATACAGTGTATTTTCGACAAAGAATCCATTCGGTGCCTGTACAGTATCCATCGTCACAGAATCCTGCATCACTTGCGGATAGGCCCAGATAAACTGCTTCATCAGTCCTAAAGGATTATTATTGTTCATGTCTCCAAATACACGCTGCCAGATTGGTGTTCGATAAGGTTTGGTGTTATCAAATCCATAGAGGTGAGCAATTGAGGCATCAGGCACAAACCCTGCTAAATAAGCCACTTTATCAGCTGGATAGTTCAAATCTTGTGTTGGAATCTCTGCAACAGCTTGATGTGCCAAGCCTAAACGGGCTTCCAAAATCCAGTCATAGGCTTCCGTCATAATGTAATCGAAATTCGGATAGCTATAATGCTCGCTTGGATAATTGATATCTGTCGCCAAAGTTTCAATCGGTGTGCGAATCGTTGGAAAGAAAATCAATGGGCACACTTTTGCTGTTGGATACTTGGCTTTAATCACTGTACGGATATCTCGGCATGTCTGTCCTAGTTTATCGCGTAACCAAGCTTTAAACTCATCATATGGCGTACCAGTTTTATGAACAGCATCATAGATCGTTCCCAAATCTGGCGCATATAAACCAGTGTCTGCATTAAATGCCAATTTGGTTGGAAAATCATAGACACAAGGCAAATCAGTACCTTGGTTATACCACCACCATGGTTCACCAATCTGCATATTCACGGGACAGCCACCAGCGACCATCGTATCTGCAAACTCAATAAATGCTTTATGTAGATAAGCCAAAGCATTTTGATCACAAGGGCTGAAAAAATAACTAGGCGGCTCGTAACCGGTACGACCTAAATTACTATTCCAATCGCGTTGTGCCCAAAACTCATTTGCACCCAACGAGTACATTTCAAAGCTCACGCCAAATACAGGTTGCATCCCTGCGCTTTGTAGAGCCTGCGAGAATCGTTCATGCCATTTACGTGTACACGGATTTACAACAGCTTGGTTATTCACCAACGTATCAGGAATTTGCCATTTATTAATACTACTGTTCCAAGACATCTCAGGATACTTTGACATACCACAATAATGATTGATCAAACCGTGATAGCCCAAAGCCTGCATATTATCGACCAATCGCTGTGGATTCAGATCATAATGATCATCGTAGCTGGTACAGATGCCGTAGTCATGTTGCGGAACAGAAACGCGTTTGAGTGTAAGTTTGGCATTTGGCCCTGTGGTTACCGAATTTGTTAAGCGAATATAGCCATCTTCAGCTTGTGCCAATGGTTGAGTTGAATGAGCATTGTAACTTGAGCTAAATCCAGAGAAAGAAATTCGCTGAATATTGGTGACTGGAAAAGACTCTGTTGCTGAAAATCCTGCTTTGACTGTATTCCAATCGATATGAATATGTGCCGAGCGAGATGCTGGCTGATTTGCATAGTTAAACAAGACAATGTAAGCAACCTTGTCCTCACCATTGGCTTTGTATTGCACAGTAAGTGTTGGTGTTAATGTTGGATTATTTAACATCGGCATAGATGCCGAGAGTTCAATATCAAAATCCCAAATCACACCACTGTAATCATACTTGGTTTCATAAGCCAAAAATTTATGGTCTTTCGCGTCATACGAATCCCAAATAATCCCTGCAAGATCGGTTGTGGTACGTGAGCGAAATGATGCTTCAAAGCCATTCCCATAATTGGTGATCGCAAAAGACATTGTTTGTGGACCATCAATACGCCAGTACTTTGGACTAAAACGATTAATCATTGAAGTTTGGATGCTTACTGCGGGAGTAGTTTTTAAATTTTTTTGTTTATATTCAAAAGTATTTGTCATTTTTTAAATGCTCTCATTAATCACTGAATCTTTATCTTAAGCGATCATGATTTTTTGACTGTTTGCATGAGTAAGGATTGATTAAAAAGAACGCAATTATTTCGACTTTATGTAAAGCCAAACTGAATCAGGTCAATAAAAAAGCTCATCTTGTGACGAGCTCTTTCATTGAAAAAAATTCTTAGAAATTGTAACGAATACCCACTTTATAAGTGATCCCATCCAGATCTAGCACATCAGATGCTGTGCTTTCACAAAAATAACCTGTGCATACGTCTTCAAAGTTTTCGATGTACAACCATTTATATCCAAGCCCTGCATAGCCTGCAATATCCTTTTGAAAATAGTGACCTAATTCAAAATCAATCGGCAGAGTTACATAGCGCAGTTTAGTATCATAGTCATCTGCATCAAGCCACGCATAACCAATACCAATACTTGCATTCGCATAAGTGTTGTTTTGATTATAAAATTTATAGCCACCTTTAACATTAATTTCAGTGCTATGCCAATCTGAACTTTTTTGGTAATTCAATCCAAATGTTGTACTTAAGGTATCCAAGGCTGTAAATGTAACGCCTGTACCAAAGCCATTTAATTTCTCATGACCATCAATCGCATCCGACTGCAATCTAGAGCCATAATATTCTGCAAATACAGAATTCTGAATTCCGCTACTCGTCTCACTGCGATAACCCTGATCTAAAGGTTGGATTGTCCGCTGCCCAAGTTCTTGGGGTGCGCCATAATTGACTTGTAAAGGAGCATCTGCCCAACCATTTACGCCCATGAGATATATAGTTACCCCCATCACCCCGACAAATATTTTTTTCATCCTAATGCCTATTTTTATTTAAATTTAAGAGTTTAGAGAATAATTTATTTTTTAATTTTTAAAAAATCTTTTTTGTTTAAAGACTATAAATAAAAATGAGAAACCGATATTTGGTAAATTAATTGGTCGTTTTCGTGAATTTATTCACACAGTAGTTATAACGCTCTTGAGCTGTTTGATGGTTACTTAATCGAATACATGAGCAGAAAAGATTTCCATCACCGTATTTAATTTCATTTGGTACAGCAACACCAGCACATTGCAAATCAGTCTGGCCTATACTCGGAACAAGAATACGATCATCCACTTTAAATGCGTAAACAAAACCACCAATAATTATCAAGATAAGAACAAAAATAGGTGCATTATTCTTAATAAATTTTTTCATTGTTCAAATACTTAAGCACACAGCTCTAGCAGTCGAAATAAATAGCATCCCCTTCAACTACAGGAATATCTGTCATATATTCTCTGATAGGCACCCATCTAAACTTTATAATCAAACACAAAAAACTTGATAAAATGAATACTTTTAATCACCTAAGGTCTGGTTAATCCTTCAAAAGTAAAATCGTTACCAAGTTTTTCATATTTTTTTAGCGATAAATCTCTTTATCTAAGCGTCTATAAATCCAATCAATAAAAGCTGTTTTATTGCTAAATTGAGGTGTATTAAACAAGTTAATATCCAGTTCAAAATGATCAAAATTCCGCAACTTATAAAGACCTGCTCCTAAAGGGATGAAATTAGTATGCGGATATTTAATTGCTTTTAGCGCATTTTTCAAAAATAATGCTTTGATTTGTATGTCACTGTTTTTATAGGATTGATAGCTTTGAGAGTTTATGAATAATTCATACTCACGATCTAAATTTTGAACAAGTTGAGAAAAAAACACTTTATGCTCCTTTATTATTGGAATTATTTTTATACCACATAAAAATAAAAAGCCCATCATTTGATAAGCTTTTATACAATTAAATATAAATTCTATTGGATACTTAATTCATCATCTTTAGCAACAATGACTGAAGTGAGCATTGGAACACCAAGAATAATCGGAACCATGATAATCCATAAATCCGTAGTCAACTTACTAGAAAAGAAGAAATGAATCACAAGAGCGACGATAGCCAATACTGTGAATAAAACACCCATGAATCGGACTGCAAATTTAACAAGCATTTTTTGGTTCCTTATGATTCTAATACGTATATACAGTATACGCCTACTCTGTAAGTTAGGGCATTTTCTTTTTCTATTGCACTATAAAACCAACATATATATTTCTAAAGTTAAAAAAGCCCAACATGAAGTGGGCTTTTTTGAACCAAAATTATTTCGCTTCGTTTACCCCAACGATAAACTGGCTACAATTTGAACCTGCAGAAGCATTTGCCATCTGTTTTTCAGAAAACTGAAATTTGGAAGCGACAGATTGATAGTCTTGCTTAAGACTTTGTCCAGTCAGTGTGCCTAACTGTTTAACTTGTTCTGGCGTTAATAATTCATTTTCAACCGCTTGATTCATCATGACACAAGCTGTAGTCATTGCATCATAACGTGCTGCAGTCTTTGAATAACCGAATGAACCGATTAAACCACCAATAACTAAACCGATAAGTAAGGATAAAATAATATGCTTTTTATTCATTTAAGTAACCTAGACAACCAATAAAAAATTAAGCCAATAAATATATTCACTTTTTCAAAATAAACGATTCGTTTTCTGTTTTTATTGTAGAGCGCTTTGCGGGATTTAAGCTACGAAATGTAACTTCTTATGAATTCTGCAATTTTATGGTTCCTGCGCGATAAGAGCGTCTTGATATTGCATTTTTCTAGCGTATTCATGATTGAAATTCTAAATTATGCTGCAGCAAGCGTATAAAAAATATCCTTTTAGATCCCATTCAGACAAAAAAATAATTTTTCTCAATTTCATGTGAAATCCATGGCAGCAACATGTCATCTCAAATAAACAATCATTAAATTAAATGCTTAAATTTACTGGAATTTTACGCTTTATGAATCGGCATATCGACTATTACAGAGTCCAAGATAAGAATGTTTAATTGTTAACCAGATCACATATTTTAAAGCTGCTTTTTTTAATTTACTCTAGCGATCTAAGAGAGCCTTTTTACTCTCTTGACGGTTCATACTTTAAGGATATCTATGGATTTCATTCTTAATCCAACATATACGCTCATGCTAGCGGTGTTGGTCCTCTACGTAGGACGCATTTTAAACAAGCACATCCCGTTTTTAACAAAATACAATATCCCAGAGCCTGTTGCAGGCGGTTTAGTCGGCGCAATTATTTTTTACTTAATCCATCAATTTGCGGGTTATACAATTTCTGTAAATAAGCCAATGCAAGACACTTTTATGCTGATGTTTTTCGCATCCATTGGTTTAAGTGCTAATTTCGCCAAACTCAAAGAAGGTGGCAAACCATTAATCATCTTCTTAATTGCAATTTCCTTCTTTGTCATCATTCAAAATGGCGTTGGTATGGCAATTGCCTCTGCCGTAGGCCTTGATCCATTGATGGGCGTCGTTGCAGGTTCAATTGCCTTAGTCGGTGGCTTAGGTACTGCGGGTGCTTGGGGTCCAATTTTTGAAACCAAATACGCAGTTGAAGGCGCATTACCAATGGGTATTGCGAGTGCAACTTTTGGTATGGTGGTTGGCGGTTTAATGGGTGGTCCATTAGCGCGTTATCTTATTCGTAAGCATAATCTGGCGTCACCTTTAAACGCTGAAATACGCGAAGAAAATAAAGATGCCCCGCTTACTGATAGCGAATACACATTTGAAGCACCACAGAAAGTTCGTTTGATCACTGCAGACAACGCAATTGTCACCTTAGGTATGTTTGCATTTGCGCTAGCGTTTGCAGAAACAATGAAGAACCTGACGATTGGTACTGCAATTGAATTGCCTACCTTTGTCTGGGCATTGGGCGGCGGTATTCTGTTACGTAATGTGTTAGAAACAGGCTTAAAACAAGAAATCTTTGATCGTTCAATTGATGTATTTGGTAACACTGCCCTCGCACTTTTCCTTGCCATGGCACTGGTATCATTAAAACTTTGGCAATTGGCAGATCTTGCAGTTCCAATGATCATCTTGTTGATTGCTCAGTCTATCGCGATGTGGGTCTTTGCAGTTTATATCTCATTCCGTGTGATGGGGAAAAACTACGATTCAGCAGTACTGGCTTCTGGTCTGTGTGGTTTTGGTATGGGGGCAACACCAAATGCGATTGCAAATATGCAAGCCATTACCAACATGTATGGTCCTTCACATAAAGCATTCCTGATTGTTCCTCTTGTCGGCGCATTCTTTATTGATCTGGTAAACGTTGTTGTTATTCAAAGTATCTTACAAATCTTTGGTTAATTGCTTAGTCATAGATTGACTGTTTGATTCAGTTTATTAAAGCCATATCTTCAATAGATATGGCTTTTTTATGTCTGGTTTAAAACCCATCGCCAAGTAAAAACTTTCATGTTTTGTCCTTAAAATCGATTAAGACCTTGTTTTTGTCCTATAAGCACATGGTGAACGATTTTACTCAATGCTAAAAATTACTTATTCAAATTGATTCGTAATTTTATATTGGGTGACAGGTATGATCACAGAAAATCATCAACTAAAAGCAAGAAAAGTGCATTTTGATTTTTCAGAGTCTTCAGTTTGTTGGATGCCAAATGACCCACTATGTTCTCACATTGCTAATGGTATCAATATGTTGTTACCTGCAGGCGAGTTTTGGTTTTGCCGAGTTTTTAATAAAGCACTCCCTTATGTAACTGATGAAAACCTAAAACAAGAAGTGATTGGATTTGTTCGCCAAGAAGCAGCTCATGCGCGTGCACATGAAAAAGCACAAGATTTCTTGAGAGAAAATGGTTATGACATCCAAGATCCGTTAAATCGTGCTCACTTTATTTTTAATATTCTTTTAGGTGATAAACCATTGGGCCTACCATTTTTAAAAGGTGAAAAGCTCGATGAATACTGGTTACTGTTTCGTGTCGGTGTGATTGCCGCGATTGAACACTTCACTGGCACAATTGGGCAATGGACACTCGATAGCAAGTCTTGGGATAAAGCTGATCCTGCGATGACTGACTTATTCCGCTGGCATCTTGCCGAAGAAGTTGAGCATCGTTGTGTGGCTTATGATTTATTTGAACACTTACTTACCAATAAATTGGGTTTTTACGTTTCTCGACAAGTGATCATGATGGGTGTTTTCCCACTATTTATTTTCTTCCTTGCCGATTTTGCACGCAGTCTTGGACAACAAGATTTAGAGCATCAAGATATTCAAAAATTGATGCGTCGTGGATTCTTTAGTTTTATTCGTGAATTCGAAAAGACGGCGACTCGAACAGATAACTTACCAACAATCAAGTATTTGTTGAAGGCAACTTTGCGCTGGACCTCTCCAAAATTTAATCCAGTCCATGAAGGCGATACCGAACAAGCATTGGCTTATATGTCTCGCTCACCTGCAGTACAGTATTTTGAGAAGATGGCGCAAAACTCAAACAAAACACCTGTTTTGAGTTAATTTTCCAAGAAACAAAAACCTCATTATTTAACAAGGATATGGGGTTTTCTTTAACTCATTTTTAAGTGCTAAATAATTCTTTTCTGCTTCATTTTGAGTAAAGCTAAACTCATTCTTAGCCAAGATACTGTCAGCAACACCTTTCATATAGTGTTCATAATCAGAGTAATGCTCAATAATCAACTTATGTAACTTCAATTTACTCTGTTCCACCAAGCATTCTTTTTGCTTTGCTTCTAATTGCTCAATCTTCGACTTTTCCTTTCCTCTTAAACGATACTCAAACTGGATTTGCTCATCTAATGATTTGAAATAAACATCAGATAAATTAATGTAATCATCTTGAAAACCCTTGGCATCTGCAATACGAGATATACTCAATAAAAACATGAATATAACTATGGATATTATTTTCATCACCGTTTCTATATATATTAATTTTCATCTATTATACCACAGTAGAGATCAATAAATCGCCTTCAAAACAAGCTTTGATATTTGTAGGAAAATAAAATTAAATATTAAAAATAACTAAACAAATAAAATAGAATAAAATTAAAACATAACAAATTTAATTTTAAGAAAAACTTTTCAATCAAAAATCGATATCTATATTCTCTATAATGGATGAAGCCACATCGAGTACTCCCTTCCCCATTTCAACCACAATTTCAGCTAAATCAATCGAACTACCATCAATTGAATGTGCTGTCGAATTCTGTTGTTGCTTATCTTCATTTTCTAATTGTGCTAGTTCAGCTATTTTATCGTCTTGATTACTCATTTCTATCCTTACCTATTAGTGAAGTCATTTCATTTACAAAAAATATATTATCAAAAATATAATTATTGATTGTGATTAAAATAATCTCCCTAACGTTATAAACTAGATCATTACTCTTTCTTTCATCTATTCATCTAATAGTTTTCTTCTCTTAAAATAAAAGTTTGATCTGTTGTCTGTTTCCTTTCTTATCATTTATTTTCTTTTACCATCTTCTGGCAGCTTTTCTGATATCCTACAGGGGTGAGCTGAATCGTACTGTATAATTAGAGGAAATGCGGCATGCTGCAATGGTTTGAAAAATTAGTTGATCCCTATCCAACGAAAGACTTAAACAAACCATTACCAACAACTTTTTTTGCTTTCGTTTGGCAATCGACCAAAGGCATCCGCCCTTATCTCTTTATTCTGATTGCATGTACTGCAGCCGCAGCAAGCTTCGAAGCACTATTTTTCTCTTATATAGGTAAATTGGTCGATTGGCTGACCCAAAGCCACCCGAGTACATTCTTAGAAAATAACCAACAAAACCTCACCATCCTGATTAGCATCCTTTTTGCCAATATCTTCTTTGTCAGCCTGCAATCTGTGGTGAAACATCAAGTTTTGTTTAGTAATTTCCCAATGCGCATGCGTTGGCGCTTTCATAATTTGTTATTACAACAGAGCCTAGACTTCTTCCATACTGACTTCGCAGGTCGTCTTTCTGCCAAAGTGATGCAAACTGCATTGGCTGTGCGCGAATTCTGGATGATTCTAGGTGACATGCTGGTTTATGTACTGATCTACTTCATTACGATTAGTGTAGTACTAGGCTCCATTTCTCCTGTACTTATTATTCCTTTAATGTTGTGGCTGGTTTTTTTCATTGTGATCGCCAGCTATTTTATCCCACGTCTAGGTAAAATTTCCAAAAAACAAGCGGATTCACGTGCTGTTATGACAGGCCGCATAACGGATGCTTATACCAATATTCAAACTGTAAAACTTTTTGCGCATGCGGGCCGTGAAAGCCAATATGCCAAAGAATCCATGCAAGAGTTTATGGTTACGGTTTATAAGCAAATGCGTTTAGGGGTCAAATACGAAATCAGCATTCGTTTACTCAGTGCATTTCTATATATTGGTGTCATTGGCACTTCAGTTTGGTTATGGACACAAGGTCAAGCGGCGATTGGGGTAATTGCAGCAACTACGGCGATGGTACTGAAGCTAGACAGTATGGCTGAGTTTTTAATGTGGCATGTCACCATGCTATTTGAGAATGTCGGTACCATTCAAGATGGTATGACCACCCTTGGCAAACAGATCCAGATTCAGGACAAGAAAGATGCGACTGAATTAAAAGTTCAACATGGTGAAATCCGATTTGAGGACGTTAGCTTTGCTTATAACCAAAAAAATGTCATCGAGCATTTTAACTTAACCATTAAACCTGGTGAAAAAATTGGCGTTGTGGGTCGTTCAGGTGCAGGTAAATCAACACTGATCCAATTACTGCTTCATTTCTACGATATCAACCAAGGTCGTATTCTGATTGATGGTCAAAATATTCATGATGTAACCCAAGACAGCTTACGCGCCAATATTGCATTAGTCACACAAGATACCTCTTTATTACACCGCACTGTTGCTGAAAATATTAAATATGGTCGCCCAAATGCAACTGAAGCGGAAGTGCAACTAGCGGTTAAAAAAGCCAGAGCAGAAGAGTTCATTCCCCAACTGACAGATCAGAAAGGTCGCGTTGGATTTGATGCCTACGTTGGTGAACGTGGTGTGAAACTCTCTGGTGGACAACGTCAACGTATTGCAATATCACGTGTTTTCCTCAAAGATGCACCGATTCTCATCCTTGATGAAGCAACCAGTGCACTTGATTCGGAAGTCGAAGCAGCAATTCAAAGTAGTTTAAATGACTTGATGGTTGGCAAAACAGTCATTGCAATTGCGCACCGTTTATCTACTATTGCTCAAATGGATCGCCTTATTGTCCTTGATCAAGGTCGAATTGCTGAACAAGGAACACATGAGGAACTGATTGCTAATGATGGCTTGTATGCACAATTATGGAAACGCCAAACAGGTGGTTTTTTAGTTGAACAGCGAGTGACTCAGGACACAGAATAATGTTGTATTTAGAAGACTTAAATATTGGTGATCGTTTTACAAGCCGCGAATATGAAATGACACTTGAAGAAGTGAAACAATTTGCAGGTCAATACGATCCCCAACCTTTTCATTTGGATGAGCAAGCAGCAGCAGAACATCCTATATTTCAAGGGTTAGCCGCAAGTGGCTGGCATACTTCTGCGGTGACTATGCGCTTATGGACGGAATGCTTTCCTGTTGCAGGTGGTCTGTTAGGCACAGAATCAAGCTTACGTTGGCCTAGACCAACTCGTGTTGGCGATAAAATTCACGTAGAGATTGAAATTACTGCAATTGTGCCATCTAAAACCAAAAATGATCGTGGTATCGTCAGCTACGTAACACAAGCTTTGAACCAATATGGTGATGTGCTATTAATATCAACAACCAAAATTATGGTCTTTAGAAAACCAACTTGATTCTTGAATATTCGGTGACTCTTTTGTCCAACAATTTTTATGATTGATTATTTTTTTTCATGTAAAGATGTTTAAGACTTAAATGTTTAAAAGATATTGGCAAAATTGATGAGCGCCACGGAAAGCACATGAAAACAACCTCAACTCGTCAAGATCAAGGAATACCAGGCGTCTATGGTTTATTGCTATTAGATGTCGTTTCTCGCTGGGGATATAGCGATGAAACATTGTTTGCGCCGTTTCACTTAACCAGCGAACAACTGGCTGATCCAAACTATCGAATTCCAACACCAATTGCGAATGAATTGGTGAAACATTCTTTGCGCCTTACGGGTGAAAGTACACTAGGCTTTCATCTAGGTACGCAGATGCGTATTTCCATTCATGGTTTTATTGGCTATGCCATTATGACGGCGCATGACATTACCGATGCGATTGCACTGGCAAGTCGCTTCATCCAGTTACGCCTTCCCTTTTTACAGCTTTATTTCTCGACTTTCGGCCCTAAAGCAACTTTACAACTACAATGTGATATTGAAGTTGAGCCATTGCGTACTGAAATCATTTTAGGCTTAACCATTGGTATTATGACCATGGCCAAAGCCCTCACAGGCATTGATGACCTCAGCGGTGAAGTTGATCTGGACTTTCCTGAACCCGCTGGCTTTGAAAAATATAAAGATCGATTAACCAGTACAGTGCGTTTTAATCAGCCCCATCTGATTTCCAGCTTCGATAAAAAATATCTTGGCTTAAAAATGGTCAATGCAGATCCAATTGCCAGTCAAATTGCTATTAACCAATGTGAAACTGAACTTTCTGCGCTAGGCGAACGTCGTCGTTTAGCAATGCGCGTACGTGATATTTTAACCAATTCAGAACAGCATTATCTGAGTATTGAAAGTGTGGCTGAACGCTTGCATATGTCAGATCGTACCTTGAAACGCCAATTGGCTGCGGAAGGTACATCCTTCTCCACGCTCGTAGATGAAGTCCGTTATCGTCATGCAACCTCTTTGCTGTCTCGAACCGATTATAGTTTGGAGCAAATTGCAGATGAACTCGGTTATTCTGATGTCGCGAATTTCAGCCGAGCATTTAAACGCTGGAGTGGTCGTAGCCCGAGTAACTGGCGTAAAGACCCTTACTTATAAGTTCACGAAAGCTTTTGTTTTTATTGAAAAGCATGTATAAACCAAATAAAAATGATACGACAGATTGTTAAGGAGTTGTCATGAATCATCCAGCAGAATTGAAATATGCACGTACGCATGAGTGGGTAAGAATTGAGGGTGACCTCGTTGTAACAGGGATTACTGACCATGCACAAGATGAGTTGGGTGATTTAGTCTATGTGGAAACCCCAGAAGTGGGCAGCCATGTCACCGCAACCGAACAAGCAGGTATTGTTGAATCTGTAAAAACTGCCTCTGATATTCACGCACCAGTTTCTGGAACCGTGGTTGAAGTGAATACTGACCTTGAAGATGATCCTGACTTTGTCAATGACGAACCGTATGGTAAGGGTTGGATCTATAAGATTAAGCCTGACAATATGGCTGATGTTGAAAAACTGCTTTCAAATAGTGAATACGAATCAGGTTTATAATTCTTGGAAATTTCTTCTTCGGTTTTTCTAGCAACAAACCGTCAAGGGTATGAGAGTTTTATAAAACTAAATACCTATAGCATTCCGCTATGGGTATCAGCTGAAGTTATATCGAGTAATGAAATAACTACTTTACGTCGCTCAGGGTTCGATATCACAATTTTTACTCATTCTTTGGAACATACAAATAATATTAGAGTAGAACAAGCTATTTATTCTATTAAAGAGCACTATCCTAATTGCACTGTATGGGTTGGTTATTAATATCAAAAACTTCAAGAGATTTGGCTAAAAAGCCCAGTACATTTACTGGGCTTTTTTGAGGTTGATACGTTAAGCAACGTAATCTATAGGAATGCCATCTACTTCTGAAACCAAGTTTTCAAAAGAGAAAATCTCATCCAGTTGCGCTTGAGTCAGCAGACCGCGCTCTAAAACTACCTCTTGAATGGTCTTATTTTCAGCAATACATTGTTTACCGATTTCATCACACAATGCATGGCCCAAGAGTGGATCAAGCAGCGTAATAATCCCGACACTACGCATCACTGCATCATGGCAAGCCTGTTCATTTGCTTTGATGCTACGTACACATTTTTCATCTAGGCTTTGAATTGCATGTGTAAGCAATTCAATTGATTCATTCAATGAAATTGCAATCACAGGTTCCATTACATTGAGTTGTAATTGCCCCGCTTCTGCTGCAAAGGTAATGGTTAAATCATTACCAATCACTTTAAATGCAATCTGATTGACCACTTCAGGAATCACAGGATTTACTTTTGCAGGCATGATTGAAGAGCCAGCCTGTAATTCAGGTAACTGGATTTCGCCTAAACCTGTCCGTGGTCCTGAACTGAGCAACCGTAAGTCATTGCTAATTTTGGAGAGTTTGCATGCAAGGCGTTTCAAAGTACTGGATAAAATGATGAATACACCACAGTCACTGGTTGCTTCAACATAATCTTCAGCACCAACTAGATTTAAACCCGTGATGTCTTTTAGACAGGATACAGCTTTGATGGCATAACCTTTTGGTGTATTAACACCTGTGCCAATCGCCGTCGCACCCAAATTCACTTCAAGTAACATTTCTCGTGTGCGCTTAATCAAACGCACATCTTCTTTTAATAAAGTCGCAAAAGCATGAAATTCTTGCCCGAGCGTCATCGGCACAGCATCTTGCAACTGAGTACGGCCCATCTTTAACACATAGCGGAATTCAATTGCTTTATTTTCAAATGAAGTAATCAACTTATCCATTTGCGTGAATAAAGCATCCAAAGAACAGTAAGTTGATAGACGAATCGCTGTTGGATAGACATCATTGGTTGATTGCGACTTGTTAACATGATCATTTGGATGAATCACATCGTATTGGCCTTTTTGATGGCCTAATGATTCAAGTGCAATATTTGCAATCACTTCATTGGTATTCATATTAATTGAAGTGCCTGCACCCCCCTGATAAATATCAATCGGGAATGAGTCTTTCCATTTTTCAGTTTCAGTAATTAAAGCATCACAAGCATGTTGAATCGTGAGACTTTGAGTTTCAGTGAGTTTACCAAAACTTAAGTTCGCTTGAGCCGAAGCTTTCTTTACTTGCGCCAATGCACGAATAAAGTAGCTATTTTGTCCAACTTTTTGCGAAGAAATTTTAAAATTTTCAATGGCGCGCAATGTATGAATTCCATAATAACAATCAGCTGGAACTTCTTTCGCACCGAGCAAATCATGCTCTATTCTTATCGTTGCCGTTTGAACCGTTTCCACTTCCATTTCTCTCAGACAATGCACCCTTATGGTGCAATGATCTAATATGAAATATTCCAACTAATTTTTCATTAGCAAAACTGCTTAACATTATATTTTTTTATAGTGGAATTTCTCTGGATTGTTGCCTTTGTAACATTATGTGTCATAAATTTTGCTCAGTTTTTAACTCTAAAAATTTAATCTACAGATGTACATTTTATTAATTGTAACTTCCATATACATTTTGAGTTTTTTTTGAGCGAAACAATTCTATCTTTTGATGAAAAAAAATCCTATTTTTTTGATAAAAAAATTAAGATTCATACACTTATTTTAAATTACACAAAGAATACAATATAAATACACAAACATAACAGTATTTTAAAAAACATTTGTGCTTGAATCTGTGACCTTATCAATCCCAAGAATAGTAAATCATTTTTTTAGCTATTCAGGTGTGATTGCAAATTATGGATATGTAAGGACAGGCATCCATTATGAATTTTTCTAACCCCACTGTTGTTGTATTCGTGGTATATATCGCCGCCATGCTTGGTATCGGTTTGTACGCCTATTTTTCTACCAAAAACCTTGACGATTATATTCTTGGAGGCCGAAGTCTAGGCAGTTTTGTAACCGCTTTATCTGCGGGTGCATCAGACATGAGTGGTTGGTTACTCATGGGCTTACCTGGCGCTATTTACTTAACTGGCTTATCTGAATCGTGGATTGCCATCGGCTTAATTATTGGTGCATGGCTAAACTGGTATTTGGTCGCAGGACGTTTACGTGTACATACTGAAGTACAAAACAATGCCCTCACCTTACCGGATTATTTTACTGGTCGTTTTGACGATCAGAAGAAAATCTTACGCGTCACATCTGCATTGATTATTCTTGTATTCTTTGCAATTTATTGTGCTTCTGGCATGGTCGCTGGTGCACGTTTATTCGAAACATTATTCCAATTACCATATAGCACTGCCTTGTGGTTAGGTGCATTTGCGACGATTGGTTATGTGTGTATTGGTGGTTTCCTAGCAATTAGCTGGACCGATACTTTCCAAGCTGGCTTAATGATTTTTGCATTGTTGCTCCTTCCAATCGTAACCTACATGTCTCTAGGCATTGGTATGGAAGAGTTTACTGCCGTAGTTGAATCTGTTCGCCCGCACGCTTTTGATTTTGCGACAAACTTAAGTGTTGTTGCGATTCTTTCAGCAGCAGCTTGGGGTCTAGGCTATTTTGGTCAACCGCATATCCTTGTACGCTTCATGGCTGCAGATTCTGCAAAATCAATTCCTGCTGCTCGCCGTATCGGTATGACATGGATGATTTTATGCTTAGCAGGCGCAGTTGGTTCAGGCTTTATCGGTATTGCTTATTTTCAAATGCATCCTGAGTTCGCAGCAGCAGTAACAGCTAACCCTGAAACTGTATTTATGGAACTCACCAAAATCTTATTCAACCCTTGGGTTGTTGGTGTAATCCTTGCTGCAATTCTCTCTGCAATCATGAGTACGTTAAGCTGTCAGCTTCTGGTATGTTCTAGTGCTTTGACAGAAGATTTGTACAAAGGCTTTATCCGTAAAAATGCATCTCAAAAAGAGTTGGTTTGGATTGGTCGTGCAATGGTGATCGCGGTTGCAATGCTTGCTCTTGTTCTTGCACAAAATCCAGAAAGTAAAGTACTAGGCTTAGTTGCTTATGCTTGGGCTGGTTTTGGTGCGGCATTTGGTCCATTGATTATTCTTTCATTGTTCTGGAAGCGTATGACCTTGAACGGTGCATTGGCGGGTATGGTTGTTGGTGCTTTGACGGTAATCCTATGGAAAAACTTCTTTGGTTACACAGGCATCTATGAAATTATTCCAGGCTTCGTTTTTGCCTTGATCAGCATCGTTGTGGTGAGCTTACTTGGTAAAGCACCAAATGCAGCGGTAACAAGCCGTTTTGAACAAGCTGATGAAATCTATGCACGTGAAATGAAATAATTCTGATCAAAATTTAAGGGGCTTTCGAGCCCCTTTTCTTTTGCTTAAAATTTTGTTTTTGATTTAATTTTTATTTTAGAACTGTCTTTCACCACCTGCATGACTGGGTAGCTTCGTGTTTCTTTCACACCAGGGAGCTGCCATAAAATCTGCCCCGCAATCCTGCGAAACTCCTCCATGCCTGCACTCCGCAGCTTAATCAAGAAATCAAAGCCCCCACTAACCATATGACATTCCACAATTTCAGGATATTGGGTCACTGCATCAATAAAATCATCCAATACATGCGGTGTGGTCTTATCGAGCAACACTTCCACAAAGACCAAAAAACTGGCATTTAGCTTATTCGGATTGAGTTTTGCCTCATATCCCAAGATAAATTCATCCTTAGTCAGCTTCTGCACACGTGCCATCACCGCAGTCGGTGAAAGGTTCACTAATTCCGCCAATTTACTATTAGAAATTCTCCCATCTGCTTGAAGAATATCCAGAATTTTCAGATCAGTTCGATCTAACGCATAAATAGGGCCATTCAACTGAATTTTCCTCTAAAAAATAAGTAAATTATAGTGAGTTACTCGGGATTCATTCTGTAATCATAAATTATCTAAACCTCTCTACTCAATATGTTCTAGAGATTGTTATTGGAATTTAGTATGAATACATTGGATACTCCCGCACAAATGGAAACAGCTCACATCGACGGTTATATTACCGAATTTAAAGAAAAAAGTGAGTTTGAGCAACGCATTAATACAGCTTGGCGACGTGCTGAGCCTGAAGCAGTCGCTGTACTTGCTGAAGCAGCAAGCATTTCTCCTGATCTTGACCACAAAATTTATGAACTTGCATTTAGCCTAGCGCATAATTTACGTGAACGTAAAAGCTCGGCTGGTAAAGCTGGTATTGTTCAAGGTCTTCTACAAGAATTCTCACTTTCTTCACAGGAAGGTGTAGCGTTGATGTGTTTGGCAGAAGCTTTGCTTCGTATTCCAGATACAGCAACTCGTGATTTATTGATCCGCGACAAAATCAACCAAGGTAACTGGAAAGATCACGTCGGTCAAAGCAACCTGATGTTCGTAAATGCTGCTGCATGGGGCTTAATGTTAACTGGCAAGTTAATGGAAACACCAAAGCAAACCAGCTTATCGAGTGTTTTAACGGGTCTTTTGGCACGTAGTGGTCGCGGTATTATCCGTAAAGCGGTCGACGTTGCAATGCGTATGATGGGTGAACAATTCGTTACGGGTGAAACCATCGAAGAAGCACTTGAACATGCTAAACCATTCGAACACAAAGGTTTCCGCTACTCATACGACATGTTGGGTGAAGCTGCGTTAACTGAACATGATGCTGAGCGTTACTATAACGACTATACTCAAGCGATCCATGCCATTGGTAAAGCATCAAATGGTCGTGGCGTTTATGATGGCCCAGGTATCTCAATCAAGCTCTCTGCTTTACACCCACGCTACCAACGTGCACAAATTGCGCGTGTTCATCATGAACTTTATAACAAAGTCTTCGAACTTGCGTGCTTGGCAAAACAGTACAACATCGGTTTAAACATCGATGCTGAAGAATCTGAACGTTTAGAAATTTCCCTCGAATTACTTGAGCGTTTATGTTTCGAACCAAAACTTGCTGATTGGAAAGGCATTGGCTTCGTTATTCAGGCTTATCAAAAGCGTTGTTTCTACGTTGTTGATTACATCGTTGACCTAGCAAAACGCAGTAACAAACGCCTGATGATCCGTTTGGTGAAAGGTGCTTATTGGGACAGCGAAATCAAGAAAGCGCAAATTGATGGTATGACGGATTACCCTGTGTTTACCCGCAAAGTTCACACTGATTTGTCATACATTGCTTGTGCGAAAAAATTACTTGCTGCACCAGATCAAGTCTATCCGCAATTTGCGACACACAATGCGCAATCACTTGCAACGATCTATACCTTGGCTGACCCAAGCAAATACTACCCTGGTCAATACGAATTCCAATGCTTGCACGGTATGGGCGAACCATTGTATGAACAAGTGGTTGGTTCTAAAGAAGATGGCAAGTTAGGTGTTCCATGTCGTGTTTATGCACCTGTTGGTAACCATGAAACTTTATTGGCTTATTTAGTCCGTCGTTTACTTGAAAATGGTGCAAACACCTCATTCGTAAACCGTATTGCTGATAAGACTTTAAAAGTTGAAGACTTGATTCAGTCTCCAATCAAAGATATTCAAACTTCTGCGAAAGATGAAGGTCAGCTTGGCTTAAAACACCCTACGATTCCACTTCCGCATGATCTTTACCCATTACGTCCAAATTCAAATGGCTTTGATCTAAATAACGATCAACCATTAACAGACTTAGATGCAACTGCACAAAAACTTCGTACTCACGTATGGAAAAGTGCACCGCTACTTGGATTTGAATCAACAGTTCACGATCAAAGCAATGCGATTGCAATTACAAACCCAGCACAAAACAGCGAGGTTGTTGGTCATGTCAATGAAGCAACCAGCGCAGATGTACAACTGGCGCTAGAAGCAGCCGTACAAGCACAACAAAGCTGGGCTGCAACAGATAAAGTTGAACGTGCAGCTTGCTTAAAGCGCGCTGCAGATTTGATGGAAACTCGTATTCAAGAGTTAATGGTATTACTTTGCCGTGAAAGTGGTAAAACCTATGCCAATGCCATTGCAGAAGTTCGTGAAGCAGTCGATTTCTTGCGTTATTACGCGACACAAATCGAAAACTTGCCTGCAAATGCACAAGTAAAACCATTGGGTACCGTATTGTGTATTAGCCCATGGAACTTCCCTCTTGCGATTTTCTCTGGTCAGATTGCAGCGGCATTGGTGAGTGGTAACTGTGTTATTGCCAAACCTGCTGAACAAACACCTTTAATTGCAGCTCAAGCAGTTCAAATGCTTTGGGAAGCTGGCGTGCCACACGGCGTTGTTCAACTTCTTCCAGGTCGCGGTGAAACAGTTGGTGCGCAATTGAGCCAAGACGATCGCGTTCAAGGCATCATGTTCACTGGTTCGACTGAAGTTGCAAAAATTTTGCAAAAGACTGTCGCAAAACGCTTGTCTCCAAATGGTCAACCAATTCCGCTAATCGCGGAAACGGGTGGTCAAAATGCAATGATCGTAGATTCATCTGCGCTTACTGAACAAGTCGTTCTCGATGTCGTCAGTTCTGCATTTGACAGTGCGGGTCAACGTTGTTCTGCGCTTCGTATCTTATGTGTGCAAGAAGACAGCGCTGCAACAGTCATCAAAATGTTGAAAGGTGCAATGCAACAGTTGATCGTAGGCAACCCTGCAATCTTAAAAACTGACATTGGTCCAGTGATTGATACTGAAGCAAAACAAACCATCGATACACACATTCAAAAGATGAAATCTAAGGGCTACCCTGTTCATCAATTGATGTTTAACGATGCGGTAAGCCAACAAGCGCTTGCACAAGGTACATTTGTTCCACCAACAGCGATTGAATTGCCAAACCTTGACGATCTAGAGCGTGAAGTCTTTGGTCCTGTATTGCACATCATCACTTATAAATATGGTGAGCTTGAGCAATTGATCGACCGTATCAATGCTAAAGGCTATGGCTTAACTATGGGTCTACACACACGTATTGATGAAACCATTAATACAGTGATCCAACGTGCTGAGGTGGGTAACTTATATATCAACCGCAACATCGTTGGTGCAGTTGTAGGCGTTCAACCATTTGGTGGTGAAGGCTTATCTGGTACTGGTCCTAAAGCGGGTGGTCCGCTTTATATGTACCGTTTGATGGAGCATTGTTCAGAGAAAGTATTGGCAACCCCATTTGCGGTGAAAGCTGAAATCTCTAACTTTGATGCAGTATCAAATGTTGCTTATCAAAGCTTATTGGCTTGGGCAAACCAAAACATGCCTCAAGCAATTCCAACAATTCCAGCATTTGGTGTAGGTAAGTTCTACGAGTTGCAAGGCCCTACGGGTGAAAGCAACCAATACATTATCTTGCCTCGTCATCGTGTGCTTTCGATTGCGAATGATGAAGCAAGCCAGCTTCAACAATTACTTGCAATTTTCTCCGTCAGCAGTACTGCGGCTGTGTTGAAAGACAATGCATTCTTAGTAAAACACAAAGCATCTTTACCAAAAGATGTCTTAGATGCAATCACTGTGATTTCAAGTGTTGAAAAAGATGCGTTTGATGCAGTGCTTCATCATGGTTCTGTTGAACAGTTGCAAGACTTGCAAACTAAAGTTGCGAATCGTTCAGGTGCGATTGTCGGGATTACCCAGTTACAAGCAAATGAACAAATTCCTTTAGAACGCCTAGTCATTGAACGAGCAATTAGCGTAAACACTGCAGCAGCAGGTGGTAATGCGAGTTTAATGACTTTATCTGAAGACTAATTTTCAGTCTTCTATCTCCTAGCCCGAATCATGTTTACATGGTTCGGGTTTTTTATTATTTTAACGTTACCTTTAAATAGCAATAATAAAATGAGATCACTTATATGCAGTTTTTCTCAGCTCCTGAATATCAACCCAACTGCACTCAGCTTTTTGAAGATTATAAAAATAAGATCCAGCAGCTTGTTCCTTTTGCGCTTGTTGAACATATTGGTTCATCCGCCATTCCCAATGCAATTTCAAAAGGTGATCTCGATATTTATATTGAAGTACCCGCCCATCAATTTTTAGATTCAATTGAAAAATTACAACAGCTTAATTTTAAAGAAAAACTTAACACACTACGTACTCATGAACTTTGTATGCTGGAATTACAACAACATGATGTGGCATTGCAAATCGTAGTGACAGGTTCAGAGTTTTGCAATTTCATTACCTTTCGTGATCTATTAAGAAACTCACCCAGCCTGACCCAACAATATAATCAGCTCAAACAAAGATGTATTGGCTTATCTCAAGACCAATATCGGCAAATTAAAGCAGATTTTATCCAATCTGTACTCGCCCAAGGCTAAGCATATAAATAAGTGAATATCATAATTTCCTGCACCTTAGCGTGCTTTTTTGATACCATTCCCGTTTAGATTTCACCTGTAGTTTTCTTTTTTATGACCGTATCTTACCAACAGCAACTTCAAGAGAAAGTTGAACGTATTACCGCACAGTTTGCATCGTTCAATCCACCAGCTTTAGAAGTGTTTCAATCGCCTGAACAACATTTCCGTATGCGTGCAGAATTTCGTCTCTGGCATACCGAAGATGATTTGTTCTATGCCATGTTTGAACGTGCTGAAGATGGAAAACAAAAAGAAGTTATCCGCGTGGATGCGTTTCCGATTGCAGATCAAAGCATCAATGATTTGATGCCACGTTTATTAGATGAATTAAAAGCAGTTCCTATTTTATCGCAACGTGTTTTTGAAGCAGACTTTCTCTCAACCTTAAGTGGAGAGATGTTGGTCACCCTGATTTACCACCGTAAATTAGATGCTGAATGGGAAACAGCGGCTAAAGCCTTAGCTGAAAAACTGAATATTAAAATCATGGGCCGTAGCCGTGGCCAGAAAGTGATTATTGGCGATGACTATGTGGTTGAACAACTTAATGTTCACGGTCGTACTTTTAAATATAAACAAATTGAAAGTAGTTTTACCCAGCCTAATGCGCAAGTGTGTCAGCATATGTTGGAGTGGGCTTGTGATGCTGCACAGAAGTCCGAAAAAGACCTTTTAGAATTGTATTGTGGTAACGGTAACTTTACTTTGCCACTGTCTTTGAAATTTAAGCGTGTTCTCGCAACTGAACTTGCTAAATCTTCAGTCTACGCAGCTCAATGGAACATTGAACAAAACCAGATTGAGAATATTCAAGTGGCACGTTTATCTGCCGAAGAGTTTACTCAGGCATATCAAGGTGAACGTGAATTTAGACGCTTGCAAGAAGCTGAAATCGACATGCAAAGCTACGACTTTGACACGGTTTTTGTTGATCCACCACGTGCAGGCATCGATGATGAAACGCTCAAACTATTACAAGGTTTTGAACGTATTCTCTATATTTCATGTAACCCAGATACCTTGCATGACAACTTAAAAACACTTAGCCAAACCCATCGAATTGTGAAGTTCGCCATGTTCGATCAATTCCCTTTTACCCATCATGTGGAATCAGGTGTTTTGCTTGAAAAGATTTAAACAAATTATTTCAACGTAACAGTAATTTATAAAGGGTTCGAGTAACCCTTTATTTTTATTCGAAGTATATTTATAAAAAAATGATATTTTTCAAAGGTCAAGTCATTCAAATGTCATAATTTCGTTAAACTTTAAAAGACTCATCGAAAAAATTGAAGTTTAACTGCTGCTTTTATCACTTAAGCTGACTTGTATTTTATTTTAAAGCGGCTATATTTCGACCTATGTTAGGTTGTATATGAAGGCTCTATGAGTTTTTGGCAAAAACTGTTCAATGCAGATGAACAATATAACGAACACAAGAACCAAACTTCTTGCGTTGAAAATGATTGTTCATGCAAAACCAATGAACAACTGTTGGATGCTTTAGTGAAAGCAACAGATGAAGATGTCATTAAAGGCATTAAGAAAGTACTGATTTCTCGAGGTTATAGCCGCAAAGAATTACTTGCGATGATCAAGCCGCCGATCCAATAAAAATAAGTCCTCCCTAATCTCTTTCTATCAAGAGATTAGGGTCATCAACATTACATGCAGTTCTCTCTATTCACTTCTGCAACGATTGGCCCTAAATTAAAAGTTTTATCATGGCGTTTGGTTTGTGCTGAATACACACTGGAAATCGAGCCATCTAAATACAATGCATTGTCTATTTTCAACTGTTGCTTAAAAAACTGGGCAAATTGATAAAAACTGACGCGTTGCTGTGAAATCACAAAATACAACTGATTCCCTTTAATACCCACCCCATTTCTAATTTTTAATGAATTCGAGTCAGCAATAAACTGGCTGTTGATTTTCCCGTGATAGACCAACATTGGCCCTGACTGTGTTGCAAATTTTGCTTTAAATTGATCATGCTTATAATCAGCAGTGCTTTTAATCACAGCCTGTTGGTCATTCCAAGCAACCACACCATTAGGCTGCATAAAGAAATTACCAAAGCCCTTCGCGACATTAAGCTTAGCCAACTCCTTGCCATTTTCGATATACAAACCTACGGGTTGAAAATCTGCATGATACATTCCTGCATTCATTGCAAAATTAAGCTCCTCACAAGCAGGTAGCGCTTTTTGGATAGCTGCAAACTTCTGATAATAACGATTGCTCTGAGGTTGCTTTAAAAATAGTTGCAACTGATTTAGATGCTCAACTTTAATCACATCATATTTTTGTTGATTCAATTGCAAGGTTTCATGCTGCATCGCATGTACAGGTGAACTCGCTAAAAATGCAAACGATAGGAAAAACCATTTTTTCATCATAAATACGAAGTTAAGCCTAGATTTACCTCATTGTCCCATAGCAAGGCATACTGCAAAATAGCAGATACAAACACCACACATAATCATGAACTTGATGCTGCAAATAGGCTCGATTGATTCACATTTTTTCACTAAAATACCAGTGTAAACATCATAGTATCGACATGCAGCAAAAACACCCACGCTATTCGATTGGCGCTCACCTCATCGTAAAACACTTTGGCTATAGCCATCATGGTATCTATGCAGGTCGTGGAAGGGTTATTCATTATTCTGGATTTGCTCATATTTTTAAAAAGCATCCTATTGAAATGACGTCTATCCAGCGTTTTGCCCGTGGTAAGCCAATTTATACGAGACATTATCAATCCCCACGCTACAAAGCCAAAGCTGTTGTACGGCGTATGCGCTCACGCATGCATGAAAATCACTATCACCTCATTATTAATAACTGTGAGCATTTATGCACGTGGGCAATCACAGGAATTGAATCCAGTACTCAAGTTGAGCGTATGCAGCGTCGTTTAGCAACCATAGGTTATGTTAGCTCTGTTATGAGCTATATGAATAGCCTGATGCTCACTGTTGCCACTGCATGTTTTGCCATCGTTTTATATATTAAAGTTATGCTACGTCGGCAAGCAAAGAAATCTGTACCAGCCTATTTACGTCTCAAAGAAAAACGACCGAAAAAATAAGATTTGACGCTACTTCAAAATGTTATTTTTCACGCAATTATTGCTTTTTAATTTATCTTGCTTTAGTATTTCTAGCGATACACATCGTATCGCATCCATATCGAGGGTTTTATGTTGGAGATAGCAGTAATCTGGTAACTACATTTCAATTACATATTGAAATTGGTTATCTTCGCGAATTTTTTGGCTTCAAGCCTAATTTTGCTTCTGATTACTTATATCTGGATAACAACATGAACTTATCTAAGTCCGAACAACGGACACTTCACGTCTTGGCTAAAGGCGGAAAAATCGTAAAACTTCGCAATGACGCTGGTCAAACCATCGCTGTAGAATGCTATAGCCGAGAAGGTTTCTTGCTGTCTGATTGCAACCTCGACGTTTTTAATAAGCTAAGAAAGAAAAGACTGATCAAATCCTGTAATGGGCAGCCCTACCAAATTAATTTACATGGGCTTCGATCTGTACGTCCTCAGTTAGACAATCGTTAACCAACAATCATAGGGTTTGGATAAACCCATGATTGCTCTTAGATATGTCTATCCTACTGTTAGGTCAATCGGGTCTATCCAAATTACATATGGTTTATTTTTGAGAAAGAAAATGGAACTAAACCTAATTCAAAATCGCTTAACATTTTTACGTGAGGCGGAAAAATTAAAAAACGTGACTCGCTTTTCGCATACATCGAACGGCCGTCAGGAAAGTACCGCTGAACACAGCTGGCGATTATGCTTAATGGCGGTGGTTTTTGCAGATCAATTTAAAGACATTGATTTGGAGAAATTACTAAAAATGTGTTTAATTCATGATCTTGGCGAAGCCATTCATGGTGATATTCCAGCCATTCTGAAAGATCAGTTTCCAGCTAAGAATCAGCAGGAAAAACAGGATCTTTATCAATTAACCGAATGTTTAGATGACCAACCTCAAATGTTGATTCGATCACTCTGGCAAGAATATGAAGATGCAACAACACCAGAAGCAAAAATCGTTAAGGCACTAGATAAGCTAGAAACGATCCTTCAACACAATCAAGGAATCAACTCACCTGATTTTGATTATGAATTTAACTTAAGTTATGGAGAAAAATATACAAATGATTCTCCACTACTCAAACAAATTCGAGCAATTTTAGATCAGGAAACACAAGAGAAAATGAAGATGAATATACACATTCGCGATGAAAACCCATCTGACATTCAAAGCATTTTTGATTTAACCCAAGCTGCTTTTGCTACACAAGAGCATTCAAGCCATACCGAGCAATTTATTGTGAATGCACTACGTAATTCCAATCAGCTCACGCTTTCCCTAGTCGCGGATTGTAACAATAAGATTATTGGTCATATTGCCTTTTCACCCGTGCAGATTTCTGATGGCACAACTGGTTGGTATGGACTTGGTCCGATCTCGGTACTTCCAGAATATCAAGGTCAAGGAGTAGGTTCTAAACTGATGCATGCTGGCTTAGAAGCACTCAAAGATTTAGATGCTGTCGGTTGCGTTCTACTTGGTGATCCACAATATTACGGCCGATTCGGTTTCAAAGCAGATTCAAGACTGGTATTAGCTGGTGTCCCTGCCGAATATTTCCAGATCTTGCGATTTACAGAAGATGTCCCGACAGGTGAAGTAGTTTATGCGGATGCATTTAATGCCACGGCATAAGTTCACAGACTAAATCACATGAAAGTAGAAGTTCGTATCGAATCGATGTGAACTTCTATTCTTTCAACAAGACAAAATCGTAACTTCTGAAGCCTGCAAGACCGCCTCAAATGTCTCTGCATACGCTGCAATCAACTCAGCTTTATCCGTTCCATTGATGATTCGCCGAGCACCTATATAATCTTTCTTATTTTGACAGATGTAATCAGACAATTTCTTGCCAGTAAACATGCCCTTTTTCATTCCAACAATCATGACACGAGCTGCAATATCCGCTTGTAGAGCCAGTTTCGGATTTTTCACTAAATCAATTTTTAAGTAATCCCCCATTCGCTTATAGTTTGCCAACCAGGTCAGTTGCACATAGCCATAGCCGATATAGGGATAATATTGCTTAGACTTTAGATACTTTTCTGAACCATATTCAATCACGGGTTGCATAGTTTTAGCCGTTTCATGCCAAGCCGTTGCCAAGATATAAGCGGCTTGGGCAGATGTGATCGCCCCATCTTCATCAAGCACTGAAACCAGAAAATTGATTCCATCTACCTGCAACTGACTTAATTTTCCAAATGTGTGGCGCAAAATATCGAAACCGTCTTGTGTTATTTTCATGTCATTTTCCTCTTTATAATAAAAAACCGCCCGAAGGCGGCATTGGATTGTTTTTTCTTTAGAATTTGTCTTTAAAGTCTTTCACCTCTTTTGCTACATCCAAAATGGTTGAATCTTCTCGTGCATTAATATAATTAAAGGTCCAACGAATAATTGCCCATACTGGCAAACCACAAAGGAAGTACAGACCTCCCAAGGCAAATGCGCCATACGGGTTTTGACTCCACTCTTGCAAGCCAAAATGCTGAATCACAAAAGCACCTCCTGCAATGCTGCCAACTGCTGTTGAAATGAGTGAAACCACCCATTCTCGTCGAGACTTGGGTAGCCGAGTCATAATCACAACCATCCAAGCCAAAAACATAAAAGTGAGTGCCATCATGACAATAAAAAAAACTCCATAAGATTTAATTACGGCTGCAATCCCTGCACCCGTTGAAACAAACTCTGTCATTATTTTTCCTCCATAAATAGAAAGGCCCTAACTTATGCAAAGTTAAGGCCTCGATTGACATTTTAAGCAAAACCATATAACCGACTACTCTCAATTCATTCTGATCACCATTGCTTAATTATTTAATTTAAATTCATACTATTGTGGATAATGCGTCATCCAACTTTGCTGAGCATGAAACTGTACAAAATCACCTGCATTCACTTGTAAGCCCAAGATTTCGCCTTTACTGGTTAAGTGATAATAGATATTGTCTTCAAGTGCTGATGGCATTTTATAATCCAAGCTGACATAGGCCTCTCGCAGATCAAAATCCAGTTGCTTTAAATCTTCTTGTGCAACAATGTGATAATACTTCGGCAATTTTAGGGAATTGCTTGAATGCCACTCTCCAACAAGTTCATAGTCAACATAGACCTTCATCGATTGAGAACCAGTAATCTCAAAGGTCACAATTGGGTTTTCTGAGGGGTTATCTTCAATAAAAGTGACGTTATTCAGACTATTATATTCGCCCAAAGTCACCACAAATTTATCATCCAAAAAATAGCTATGAATGACAAATCCACGCTCAACTTGGTTTAACTTCACCTGATGTTCAGGTTGCTGATCCACACCTAAAATGACAATTGACCGTTGCACTGTATTTGCGCTGCTAAAAGAAAATTGACCTCTCTGTGCTTGGAAATAAGCAGATAAAGATACTTGGCACGCATCCTTCACTTTGACAGAACCTAATTGAGCATTCCCTTCAATATATGCAGTCGCTGTGAGATCAGCTGTTGTTTGCATAATCGCAGGCACAATCTCGGCATAAGAAAGAATATCTAAGTGTTTAATGGAGAAAGTGCCCAGCATCATTTTATTTGTACAATTCATTTTAATCACCTTCAGTTATTTTCGGCTTTAAGCCGCTATCAATAGACAACAACTAACAATCCGTAGATATAAAAAAACTCGGCCTCTATAAGAAACCGAGTTTTTAGGCAATAAAAAAGCCCATCTATTAAATGAGCTTTTTAATTATGATCGAAAATTTTATATTACGACCATTATAAT
>NZ_BKGB01000027.1:0-31567 GCF_008980925.1 Acinetobacter sp. TUM15071
AGTTTTAAAATCTAAAGATATTGAAATTAATTATCTTGAGAATACACTTAAAATGATAGAGCTGTATCAAATTAAAAACTATTTTAGAAAAGAGTTATTTTTAGAATCAGAAACTAAAGAATTTAAATTTTCAGAGCAAGGTAGAAACTTTAACGATAAGAAAAATGCTATTTTATCTGATCCAAAAAATCCTTTTAAATAGCAACCTGAAATTAAAAGATGAAAGTAGTATACGCCAACTCATTTATAATGAATGAGCTAAGTAGTTAACGTTGTTATTACTGAAAAATAACAAAAGATTATTTACGGATATAATAGAACTCTTGCGAAAGTAAGTGTTTTAATCATTTGGACTTGATGTAATACCTTATATATCAAAGTTGTGTCTGCTCAAATTTTGACCAATGCAAGAAGTCTAATAAAAAAATAAGTCATTTTTTTGATTTTTTAAACATATCTCATCTTTTTTCTAATTAATTTGATAAATTCAACTCAGATCTTATTTTATCAGAGCATATTAATGAATAGTTTAAATTCAGAATTCACTTTATATTCAATGCTGACAATGCGTTATCAAGCACCTGTTGTTAAACTTGAAATCATTTTGAAAGACTATTTTCCTCACATGACTAGGCAAAGTGCGAACAAACGTGCTTCTCGTCAAAGCTTGCCTTTTCCAGTTTTCAAAGCAGATACTTCGCAAAAATCTCCATATCTCGTTGATTTACAATTATTTGCAACCTATCTTTACAATCAGAGTCAAATATCAGCAAAAGATTGGAAGAATCTTCATGAATAATTATCATGCAGACTTCTTTGATTTGGTACTTATTCTTGTATTAATGACTCAATTATTCTTATTCATGGAAAATTGGTTTAAATTTTTTAAAGTTAACTATATAGCTAATATAGTTAATACACCATATAATGTTAGCTATAAGGCTAATATGATATGGTAAGATGCTATGACAAGTAGGCTAGAAATTGGTAAAAGAGTAAGCAGAGAGAGAAAAGCTCTCGGCTATACACAACAAAAGCTATCAGAGTTGATACGGATAAATAAAACCACGATTTCCGAGATTGAGAATGGTCGTTTTACGGGGTCATTTGATATATTTGAACGTGTACTGGCTGCTGTTGGCTTGCAATTTGAAGCCGCCCCAAAGAAACATACTCTACCCGATTGGGATGAGATTGAAGATATGTTTTCCGAGGATGAAAAATGAATATGAACGTCAATCTACCTAGTAAAATCAATAAAATTACGATTTGTACGAATCAAATGGAGTTAGGTGTATTGACCTATGGTTCTGTACACCACTATCAACCGACACAAGAAAAGCAACCAGTATCACTCACGATGACCAGAAAAGGTATGGATGGCTATTCATCTGGCTCACTTCATCCTATATTTTCCCAGAATCTGCCGGAAGGGTTTAATCGCCGATTTATTGCTGAAAAACTGGCAAGATATGCCAAAGTCAATGATATGTATTTACTGGCTCTGCAAGGGAGTCAGGGAATAGGAATGCTCTCCTATAAAAGTGAATTGAATTTACCCGAAGCTGAATCTTTAAGCCTAGGTGAAATTCTATCCTATAACAGCAATGAGCCACTGTTCCCACAATTATTAGAAAAATATTATCTTAGAAATTCCTTGGCAGGGATGCAGCCTAAAGTCAGCATACCCAATGCAACAACGATCCAGACCGATAGAACAGTTCAGCAAAAGGATTTAATTGTAAAAACCTTTGATTCGGAGTTTCCATTACTGACGGTCAATGAATTTGTTTGTATGGAAGCTGCCCGCTATTGTGGGCTTGAGCCACCAAAAACTTATCTTTCTGAAAATTTAGAGACTTATGTAGTTGAGCGTTTTGATAAAAGTCATGATGGTACGAGACTTGGATATGAAGACTTTACCACCTTAATGAAGAAATCCAATGATCCTGACGCCAAATATATAGGAAGCTATGAAGCTTTGTTAAAAGCAACCTATCTCTATACCGACAATCCAAACGAAGTTGAAAAAATGTATAGGTATATTGTTTTTAACTGTTTAATTGGTAATGGTGATGCCCACCTTAAGAACTTTGCACTGCAATATTCCCCTGATATGCAGAATATTTTTATTTCACCGCCATTCGATATTACACACACGCTCATCTATCAAACGATTGATAATAAAATGGCACTTAAACTCGATGGCAGCAAAGAATTTCCGAATGTATCAGACCTGATTAAGTTGGCTGAAAGCTCCCAATTTAGGATTAGAAACCCGAGAGAAATCATAGAAAGCTTAAGCGACAATATTACGGATTATCTTAAATCCTCTAATGAAGTTCAGCTCTTTAATGGTTTACGTAAGTCTATGGAATCTTCAATATCGAATATCATAACTTCAAATCTTTCAGTCAAAAATTATCGTCATGACAAAAAGAAAAAATTTGAATAGATGAGACTCAATTATCAAATCATAGTCGTCTATTAGAAATAGGAATGACTCACACAGACAAGCATAGACGGCTGATTTATCCAGTAACTTACGATTTGAGATTCAAAATTGCTAACTCTGCATTCTGCATTGCTTCCTTGAAATCGAGTCTGCTATTTCTACGTCTGATTTGCACATAACGCTCCAGACTTGACCAACTTTCATGTAGTGTATGTTGTTGTAGTTGCGGGATCGTCAAACCATTCTCTGCAAGTCTAGTCGCTCCTTCGTGCCTTAGATCATGAAAACGGAGGTCTTCAATACCTAACATCTTCAATCCTTGTTGCCAGCGAGTTGCAAACGATTTGTGATTGATTGGAATAAATAGATTATCATCTCCTCCTAATTTCAGCATTCGCTCCCGAACATCAGGTTTCATCAACTCATCAATTAAGATTTGTGTATTTTCATCAATGACAAAGAATTTATCATTCCCTTTACTACCGTTCGGATTTTTAAGATCTCTCACCAACCACTCTTTATGCTTTTTATCGTAGTCACTCAGTTTCAACCGTGAAATTTCAGCCTCACGACGACAACTATAAATGGCAAACCATAAAATCAGATGCACAGGAATCGCTGTACGTCTTTGTTTCCATTTCTTATAAAAATAATTCGTTAATATCTGCAATTCCTCAGATGTAGCTAATCTACTACGTTTTACGGATTTAGTAATAATACGTGCATCTCGCAGCCCAGCCATAGCCTTATCTAATTCGCTAATATCAACTTTTTCACCCCACGTTTGTTCTGCATACTTCAACACTGATTTGATATATTGTAAATCTTGCAATGCTGTACTGGCCTTGATTGGCAGAGCGTCAATTTCAGGAACTCCTTTTTTCCTAAGCAATGTATGTGCACTATAATCTTGTCTTTTTAAGTCCTTTAGTTTTATTTTTCCAATCGGCCAGTTACATAAAAATCGTAATCCCATGCGTTTAGAGCGTCCAAAGCTAGCGACTTCATCAAGGTATTTTTCCATTGCTTCAGCCAAGGTCAGATTTGATTTGGTCTGGGACTTTTTATTCTGATGTAATAATTCTGGATTTGTCTCCAATTCTACTTCACGTTTTTTTAACCAAGCTTCTGCAAGTGATTTTTTACTAAATGTTCTGGATTCGGTATAATTTACTTCTTCCCGACGAATCTGTAGCAAAGCTCGATAGCGAATCTCACCAGTGGATGTAACACGCTTAGTTATTGTACTCATTTCTATTGCAACCTTGGAAATTGAAACCATTTCATGGTTGCATCTATAGCTAAAAATTGCAACCATATGCTAAAATACACCACTATATCCACCTTAAGGAATCAACACAAATGACTGAAATTAATAAAAATATAGGAAAACAAAAAGATTTCAGAATTAGCGTTGCGCCGATGATGGATTGGACAACAAAGGATTACCGTTTTTTTGCACGCTTATTTAATCCAAATGTGGTGCTCTATACCGAGATGGTCACCACTGGTGCGATCATTTATGGTGGAGCAAACCGTCATTTAGACTTCAACCAACAAGAACATCCGATTGTGTTACAGCTTGGCGGCTCAAATCCTCAAGAGTTGGCAACCTGTACCAAAATGGCTGAAGATTGGGGTTATAACGAAGTCAATTTAAATGTAGGTTGTCCAAGCGATCGCGTTCAAAATAATAAAATTGGTGCGTGTCTCATGGCTGAACCCAATCTCGTTGCCGAATGCATTCATAGCATGCAAAAAGCAGTGTCGATTCCTGTGACGGTGAAACATCGTATTGGGATTGATGATATGCAGTCTTATGAAGAAATGCTGCATTTTGTGGATACCGTTGCAGCAACAGGTTGTACTCATTTTATCGTGCATGCACGTATTGCCATCTTGCAAGGTTTATCGCCTAAAGAAAACCGTGATGTTCCGCCATTACGTTATGACGATGTCTATCGCTTAAAGCAAGAACGTCCACACCTCACCATTGAGATTAACGGTGGCATCAAGACTTTTGATGAAACACAGCAACATTTACAGCATGTTGATGGGGTGATGATTGGTCGTGAAGCCTATCACAATCCATACCTTTTAGCTGAGATGGGACAACTGTGGAATCTAGAAACACCAGACCGTTTTGAGATTATGCAACAAATGATGCCATATATTCATCAGCGTGTTGCCGAGGGTGCACCGCTTTCAATTATCACGCGTCATATTTTAGGTCTATTCCAAAACTTGCCTGGCGCAAGAAAATGGCGTCAAGCTCTGAGCGGTGGCAATGCCAAAACGATTGCTGATATCGAAAATGCAATTCAAAATATTCAAACAGCAATGCAAAGAACTGAAGATTACCTGAAAGAGCATCAAAACTAATTTGATCTGCTAAACATAACTTTTCTGCATAGGAACATGGCGCAATCCGCTATGTTCCAACACCACTGAGCTTGCGATAACCTAAAAGTCTAACCCATCACTTGAGCTTAACCACTTAAACTCATGGTCATGCTCAAGCGTAATTTCGCAATTACATCTTCCAGAAGCAACCAAAATTGATGTCCCTTGAGGGCAGGATTTGTCGATCTTTAAAAATGTGTCACGGCTCAGCATGACCGATGCCCTTTCAATATGAACATAACCAAAGTTAAGCTTTTTTAGCTAACTGGAACTCTTCATAAGAATCAAAAGGCAGCTGTGTTTTTGTATCAATGATTTCAGTCAGTTCATCACCTAACATAATCATATTTCGGGTGGGAACACCTTGTAGCTGAATCTTTAATTGATCATTATCCAGAAACTTAAATTGCCCTGCATAAATTTTAGCTGGGCTATTATCATTATTATTGCTTTGTTCCAAGACAAAGGTTTGATCTGCGTTGATTTTAAGATCAATTCCTGTCCCCAGACAGCCATCACAACTGGTTACGCAAGTCGCACATGGAACGACACCAGAATAATGCCCGACCCATGCCTTAAGCTCAGGATGATTGACGAAATGTTGCTTATTTGAGTGTATATCTGGCGTTTGTGCTTGCGTATTGCTTTGATTTTTTGCCTCATTTGACTGTGAACATCCCAAACTGATACTGGCAAAAACAAAGGAAGTCAGCAATGTCCTTTTCATATAAGATTTCTCTCAAACTCAATATTTAACATTCATCGCAGCCTCAACACGACATGGCGCATCACTATACGTTCAAGAATGGTGCCATGGCAAGTGCTGCAATACTGATGTCAGTCAAAGGAATATTTTTAGATTTTATGCAAAAAGCAGTCTTACGAAATGGCTCTGTTTTTTATTCAGAATAAGGTGATTGATATTGGAGTATTCACCATCAAGCATCGCAATATTGAACTGAATATTTTAAACACTCAGCTATTCAAAACAAAATCTTTGATATATGGCTGAATTCATTGCACTATGCTGATGAAAATCAGAAGATTTCGCAGGACAGATCACCTCAAACAATTTACTACATATCATGATATTAAACATAAACTTATATAAAAACTATGCATCAAAGCAGATCTAATACCCATGCCAATGTGTCTATTTTTTAATCAAAAATGAAATATAATCTTACAAATCATTTTATCTAAACTAATCAACCAACAACTTACTGATAATGAAAAAGATTCTTAAATAGCAATTTCGCTAAGTGATCTGTATATCCGCTCAAATGTTATATTATTACGTTACATTTCAGTTTTTTTAAGATTTATCGCTTACTATGGGCGCCGTAATAAATTCTGGCACACGTTCAGTTGTTTTGAAAATGCGGTAGAGATTCACAATGATTTATGATGTACCTTCAGTTGATCACAGTATGATTCACCCACCCTCGCAACAGGTGGTTATTCCTTATCGAGAAATGCCGAAGCCTGCATTAGAGCCAGCCATTGATGTCAGTAAGTTCTCTCAAAAGTTGGCTAAAAGAGCGTCTTATCGTAGCTCATCACAATGTGCCAAATTTGTCAGAATCGCTTTACAATCAGCAGGTGCTAAAATTGTACAACATCCAGTTGCAGCATCAGACTGGGGACGTACCTTACAGCAAATTGGTTATCAGAAAATTAATCCTGAATTTAACAACCCACAACCTGGTGATATTTACATTATCCACCGCACTAAAAAGCATCGCTATGGGCACATTGCAGGCTTTACAGGTTCCCAGTGGGTGTCTGACTACAAGCAAACCAGCTATGATGTCTATAAAGATCCGAATGTGACTTATAGCTATTACCGCTTAGCACCGCAATATCCGCAGGCTTAATTTATTGGGGCAATTATTTCAGCCCTGATTTTTTATCCAGCTTTTTTAAGACTTCAGCCACTGCCACCATTGCAAAACTTGAAGTCACTACCACCGCCGAACCATATCCGCCACAGCGTAGACCCGCACTTGGGCAAACATCTGCACTGGAAAATGGGTTATCGATCGAATACACGCAAGTGATGCCAAATTTCTCTTTTGGCTTTTTGCAAATCCCCATAGAACGCAATTGGGTACGTAACTTTGCCAACATTGGATCTTGTTCAGTTTTGGACAAATCTGCCACGCGAATCTTCAATGGATCGAGTTTGCCACCTGCACCACCCGAAACAATCAATGGGATTTTGTTAAAACGACAATGTAGCATCAAGGCAAGTTTAGCTTTGACGTCATCAATACAATCCAAAACAATGTTTGGCACTGGGTTTAGAATCTCTTTGACATTTTCAGGCGTCAGATAATCATCAATCACGTTTACTTTCATACGTGGATTAATTTGACGACAGCGCTCTGCCATCACTTCGATTTTTTCTTGTCCGAGTGTCGAACTCATCGCTGGCAATTGACGGTTAATATTCGATGCTGCCACTACATCCATATCGACTAAGGTCAGCTCACCAATCCCTGTCCGTGCCAATGCCTCAACTGCCCAACTGCCGACGCCACCAATCCCAATCACCATGACATGACTTTGTTCATAATGCGAAAATGCATTTTCTCCATAAATTTTGGCGACACCAGCAAAACGGCGCTCATATTCATCATTTACAGGAACATCGGTCATAACAGTCGTGGTCTATCTTTTAAATCAAAGCACTATTTTACCGTGTTTAACTGGTTTTAGGTTAGCCCACTGAAACTTTACTTGATGGTTGATCTCGGCGAATTAGAATCACCAACAGGGTAAAAACGATCAGGCTCATGCATAGAGCCAACAGGTTTGCATTGATCCATCCGAGGCTACTCAAAATCGGTGCAGGTAAAAATGCTCCCAAAGTCGCAAACAAAGCAATTCCTGTTTCATTGATGCCTTGGACACGATGCTTTTGCTGTTCGTTAAGACCTGCTAACAAGGTTGATGCACCTGAATAAGCAAAATTCCAACCCACGCCTAGAACGATCAAGGCAACATTAATATAGATACCGACCTGTCCAAACATTGGAATTAAAGACGACAACATCAACAAAGCAAAACCAACATAAATCGTGGTATGCGTTCCCCATCGTTGAATCAGTTTCGACACAAAGAAGGATGGGATAAACATTGCCAGCACATGTAGCTGAATCGAGATCGAAGCATAATGAAATGAGTGATTTTCCTTGAGATGCAAGGAGGACATAATCATCATGACATTCATAATATAGTAGGCAAATGCTCCGCTGATCACCGCAGCAATAATCAAAGTACTTGGCAGTTTGCTACGCTGGGTTGGTTCAATTAGCACCTGCTGTGTTTGCTGGCGTTGAAATTTTTTGTTCCATAGATACAAAGTCGGAGAGAGTAACAAAGCCAAGACACTAAAGATGAAATAGATCGCAGTGAAATCGGGTAAACCTGCTACCTGCTGAAATTGAATTGCCAATATGGGCGCAATAATTGCTGCAATCACACCGCCCGAAATGACCATCGCGGTGGCTTTCGGAATTAAATCTGTTGCTAGCCGATCAGAAGCAGCAAAGCGGTAAAAATTAGCCGTGGAGATAAATAAACCGAGAGCAAAATGGCTCAGGCATAATAAATAAAACTGTTGCTGCTGTAGAGCCAGATAGCCCAGAACACCCGCGAAGAAAAGACAGATACAACCAAACTGGAAAACCAAATGCCGCCCAAGCTTTTTCATTAGAAAAGAAAAAATAAAAGTGGTCAGTAGCATCGCTAAAAACTGCAAACCATATGGAACCGTAGCCAAAGCCTGAGTTGGCGCTAACTTTAACCCCACAATTGCAGCCACGGTAACAGACAGCACCGCAGCAATTAAGTTAAAGGCCTGTGCAACCAAGAGGTAATAAACATAGCGAGGTAACTGATTCAAAGCCTTTATCCAATTTAATCGGGCCTGATTACCTTAACGCTGAATGTTTGAAATTCAAACAAAAAAAGATGAAAGACCAGCTTTCATCTTTGATTTAAGAGTGTGTTTCGTTATGCAGCAATCAGATTGCGTAATACATAATGCAAGATACCACCTGCTTTAAAGTATTCTACCTCATTCAATGTATCAATACGGCATAACACTTTGAACTGGTCTTGACTGCCATCTTCTCGTTGTACCTGAATATCCAAAGTTTGATGTGGTTGGATATCATCAGATAATCCATGAATCGACAGTACTTCACGGCCAGTGAGGTTCAAGGATTGACGTGTTTGCCCATCTACAAACTGTAATGGCAATACGCCCATGCCGACCAAATTAGAGCGGTGAATCCGTTCGAAACTTTCAGCAATGACCGCTTTAACGCCTAAGAGATTGGTCCCTTTTGCAGCCCAGTCTCGTGACGAACCCGTTCCATACTCCTTACCTGCAATAATCACCAACGGTGTTTTCTGTTGCTGGTACAGCATGGATGCATCATAGATGGCCTGCTTTTCACCCGTTGGAATAAAAATGGTATTTCCACCTTCTTCACCACCCAGCATTTCATTCTTGATTCGGATATTGGCAAAAGTCCCACGCATCATCACTTCATGGTTACCGCGTCGAGAACCATAGGAGTTGAAGTCTTTTGGCTCAACCCCCTGCTGCTGTAAATAGCGACCTGCTGGACTGTCTTTCTTGATATTCCCTGCAGGAGAGATATGATCGGTGGTGACTGAGTCACCCAATACCGCCAAGATGCGTGCCTGTTCAATATTGCGAATGGCTTTCGGAGGCTGATTAATTTCCTCAAAAAATGGTGGATGGCGAATATAAGTCGAATTATCTTGCCACGCATAAGTTTGGCTTTGTGGAATCTGAATCGCCTGCCAAGTTGCATCACCATCAAATACTGCTGCATATTCTTTATGGAACATGTCGGTATTCACTTTTTGCAGTACTTGATCAATTTCAAACTGACTTGGCCAAATGTCTTTCAAATAAACATCTTGACCATCTTTGCCTTGTCCAATTGGTTGCATGGTTAAATCAGTACGGATATTCCCCGCTAAACCATAAGCCACGACCAAAGGTGGAGACGCCAACCAGTTGGTTTTTACCAATGGATGAACACGTCCCTCAAAGTTACGGTTACCTGAAAGCACCGAAGCAACATTTAAATCATGGCACTGAATTGCTTCTTCAATCGGTTCAGGTAAAGGCCCAGAGTTACCGATACAGGTGGTACAACCATAACCAACCAAGTTATAACCCAACTCATCCAAGTATGGTGTTACACCTGCAGCCGCTAAATAATCAGTGACCACTTTAGAGCCCGGAGCCAGCGAGCTTTTCACCCATGGTTTGCGTTGCAGACCTTTTTCAATTGCTTTTTTAGCCAATAGCCCCGCAGCTAACATCACACTTGGATTGGAAGTGTTGGTACATGAGGTGATTGCTGAAATCACCACATCACCATCCTTCAATGGATACGATTTTCCATCAATGGTACAAGCAGGTTCTTCATGTGCTAAATTCGCTTTCTTGGCTTCAACAGCCGTACCGCCACCGCCTTCATTCTCTAAACGTTCTTTGGCTTCTTTCGCAGGTTTTAAATTCAGCTCCATCAATGCATTAAATGTTTTAGGTACATCAGCCAACAAAACCCGATCTTGTGGACGTTTTGGCCCAGCCAGACTGGCTTGTACGGTGCTCATATCCAGACTCAAGGTATCGGTAAATACAGGTTCATCGCCTGCATGACGCCACAAGCCTTGTTGTTTACTATAGGCTTCGACTAAATCTATACGTTCTTGTTTACGACCAGTTAGGGCTAAATACCCCAATGTCACGTCATCAATCGGGAAGAAACCACAGGTTGCTCCATATTCAGGTGCCATATTGGCAATCGTGGCACGGTCAGCCAATGGTAAATCAGCCAAACCATCACCATAAAATTCAACGAATTTACCCACCACGCCTTTTTGACGCAGCATTTGGGTAATGGTCAGAACCAAATCGGTCGCAGTAATGCCTTCATTCAACTTGCCTGTGAGCTTGAATCCAATCACTTCTGGAATGAGCATTGATACAGGTTGCCCAAGCATGGCTGCTTCTGCTTCAATCCCGCCCACACCCCAACCGAGAACACCCAATCCATTGATCATGGTGGTATGTGAATCTGTTCCAACTAAGGTATCTGGAAAGGCAAAAACCTGACCTTCATCATCACCTAACCAGACCGCTTGCGCTAAGTATTCTAAATTGACTTGGTGGCAAATCCCTGTACCGGGTGGCACCACACTAAAATTATTAAATGCAGATTGTCCCCAACGCAGGAATTGATAACGCTCACCATTGCGCTGCATTTCAATTTCAACATTCTCGGCAAAGGCATTTTCATCGGCAAAATGATCAACCATCACCGAATGGTCAATGACCAGATCAACGGGTGACAAAGGATTAATCAGGTTAGGATCACCGCCTGCTTGAGACATTGCGGCACGCATCGCAGCCAGATCGACCACTGCTGGAACACCCGTGAAATCCTGCATTAACACCCGTGCAGGGCGATATTGAATTTCCTGATCAGAACTTTTGGTTTTCTGCCAATCAACCAAGGCCTGAATATGCTCCACTTTTACACTTTTTTGATCTTCGAAACGGAGTAAATTTTCTAGCAAAACCTTTAAAGACTTTGGCAATTTATCAATATTGCCAAGTGTTTCAGCTGCTCGCGCTAAACTATAGATTTGATAGGATGTCGAACCGACGGTGAGTGTTTGTAATGCATTGAAACTATTGATTTTGCTATATCTGGCCATAAGGTTACCCTCCCAGTATTGGCTGATTTGTTTATTATCAAATTGTTCTTTTAATGTACCCCTGTTTAGAAAAGCATGTGTTCCCTTTTAGTATCTTATTTTTAACGAGATTATTTGCTTATTCTCTTAAAATTTAAGTCGCAACGCAGCCAATGAGTTTAGCCATAATTGTGCAGCCAGCTGCAACTCAGGCTGGTCAAGGGTCTGAGCCAAACCTTCTAGAACATAATGTAAATTGACTGGGGTATTACGGGTGCGATGCTCGGTCGAAGTTTGGCAACACAACGGCGTCATATCTGGACAATCTGTTTCAATCACCAAATTTTCACTGCCAATCGCCTGCACCACTTGATGCAGTTTTTTAGCATTCGGATTGGTGATTTGTCCTGTCACCCCAATTTTAAAACCCAGTTTAACCAAGGCTTTGGCTTCTTCGATTCCACCACTAAAAGCATGGGCAATGCCACCTAATTTGAATTTTTGTGTTTTTAAAATGGCAATGGTTTCTGCATGCGCCTTACGGATATGTAATAACACAGGCCTTTGATACTGTGTTGCCAATGCCAATTGCTCAATAAAATAATGTTGTTGCTTGGCAAACAGTTCAGGCTGTTTATGTTGTTTTAAAAAAGTATCTAAACCAATTTCACCTACAGCCACACAGCCATGTTGTTGTAAGACTTGCTCAAGCCGCTGTAAATGTTCTGGCTGATGTTGTTCAATATAAAAAGGATGCAAGCCAGGTGCCAGATAAGAAGTCGGCACCTTATCCCAAGCGTATAATTGTTGATGGGTATGGATCAGCTCATCAAATCTAGACTCAACAAAACCGATTAACACCAAAGCATCGACCCCAACCCGTTTTGCTTGCTCAGCCAAATGTTGCCGATCATGATCAAAATCGGCAACATCAAAATGGGTATGGGTATCAAACAGTTGCATTAACTTTGACTTGGTGTACTTGCAGCAGGCGTAGACGCTGCGGGCTGATCAATTTTTGGTAAATATTCAGGTTTTAAAACACCCTGCAATTCACTAAATGGAATCACTAACCGCGGTAAACCGACGACATAAGGACCAATGTCATATTCGCCATATTGCAGAATTAAACCCTGCTCACCCAATAAGAAATTATCGGTGACTTGGAATGGCCAAGCCTGTTCATATTCTTTCGGATCAGTTGCGAGTTTTGAATCAACAATCCACGCTTTAAATGCTTCATGCGCCAGTTTGTCTAAAGTTGCTTTTTGCTTCGGCAATAATAGGTCATGCAATTGAATCTGTTTTTGATTCGCTAAATCAAAGTTATAGTAACGTTGAGAGGTTGAACCATGTGCTCCACCTAAATAACTGCTGCTATTCAACACTACAGTTGCCAGCTTGCCTTTCGGTTGTAAAATCTTTGGCTTAACCATCAAACTGATCTGATGACTACTACTCAGTGCTTTTAACTCATCATCTATTTTAACAAAGGCGTTGGCATAGGCCTGTGCCTGAGCATCTAGACCTGTTTTTTGCTCAGTCGTTTTTGCTGTAGATGCTGCTGAAGCATCGGCATCAACCACATCAAGCATTTTACTCAGCTGATCGAGAATCTGCTGATCCAGTAACTGGTCAATGAATGGGAAATTACTTTGTAATCGTTCAACGGTAAAATCTGGGCAGGTATTACCTTTACACTCAGGTAAAGTCACCTGTAGCTTCACGGTTTCACCACGCAAAATCGGCTCGGCAGTTTGCTGTGCCGCTGGTGGATCTGTCGGTTTATCCTGTGATTCTTTAGGTTCTGATTTCGGCTGGCAAGCAGCAAGTAGAACTGCACAAGCAAGCACGCTAAATTTAGAAATTGTTTTCATTTAAAACCTATCAGCATTGTTATTACACAAGATTTTTAAATGCTATCGAACTTCATACAAAACCGCTAGCAGTGCATGCAATTTCTATACGAAACTTAAAACTCTAATTTATTTTGATAGGAAATCTAATTCATCTTCATCATTAACTAAAAAATCAATTTCAAAATCACTATCTTGAGTAAATAAAGAATGTAAATCCGCTGACTGACCAATTGAACTCTTTAGCATTTCAACTGCAATCCTTAAATAACCTTGGTGATTCGCATATAAGGCAACCTCACCAAAGCTTCTAAATTTAGCAATTGCATCATCTTTAAGCATTGATGTCTCAATACGTTCGATTATTTCTAAAATTTCTTCATCTGTCATTTTGCCCTCAACATTTAGAACATTTGCTGGTAAATTTCTGCTTGTAACATCTGTTTGCTTTGTTCAATGGTGAGATAAATATCCAACTGTGGTGCATCCTTACTAATTTCATTGGCACGATAATGCAATCCAATCCCCTCACCATCAAAGAACCAATCTGCCTGCCCCCAATATAATTTTTTCGGCACCTGCTTTTTTACTTCTGCTGATTGTTTTGCAATCCACTGTTGATAATGCGCCTGAACAATATCGTTTAATGCATTTTGCTGGTTTTTCTGGATCACATCCAACACACTGAGGCTCTTTTGTAACTTGCGATCTGCAACAAAGAAATAGAAACGATCTTTAACCGCGATATCCTCTTGTTGCGCATTTATCCCAACTTGTAGCAACACATATTGGTTACGCTGTGAAGCAATTCGGGTATTTAAATGCAGTTCATAAGCTTTATTCTTAGAGTATTTATCCTGCCATTCGTCCGACTTTTTCACATAGGCATTAATCGCCTGTTGCAAGGTTAAATTTTTATTCGACTCAATCTGCTGTTGAATCACGTTGGCCTGATTTTTCGCAATCCATGCATTCAGCCAATCATCTTGGGTTTTAATGGTTTGAATGTCGACATCAATACAATTTTTCTTTTCACAAAATGGCAAAGCATAATCTGCCTTGGCTTCTTTCATATTTAAATAAGGGAGAACTTCGGCTTTTTCGGCAGACACAGCGACTTGTTCTTTACTTTGAGCGGCATCCGTCTCATTTTTCTTAGGATGATCACATGCGGTTAAAGCCATCATTCCAATCAATACACTGACAGCAAAAAGTGGTTTTAAAGTGTTCATCACATCATCCTTTATTTTCTGATTATTCAATTAAAAACAGCCTCTAATTAGAAGCTGTTTTTGTCTATCTTAGTGTTCTCGTGTGTTACGGAACTGAATGTCTGGCCAACGCTCTTGCATCAGCTGCAAGTTTACGCGGCTTGGCGCAAGATAAGTTAAGTGGCCACCGCCATCCACTGAAAGTTGATCATGTGCTTTTTTCTTAAACTCATTCAGGATCTTTTCGTCATCACAATGCACCCAACGAACTGTATGCACACTTACAGGCTCATAAATACAGTCCACTTTATATTCTTCTTTTAAGCGGTAAGCGACCACATCAAACTGTAACACACCGACAGCACCGACAATCAGATCATTACTGATTTGTGGCATGAATACCTGAGTTGCGCCTTCTTCAGATAACTCTTTCAGACCTTTTTGCAGCTGCTTCGATTTCAACGGATCTTTTAAACGAACACGACGGAACATTTCAGGTGCGAAGTGTGGAATCCCTGTGAAATGAAGATTTTCACCGCTGGTAAAAGTATCACCAATCTGAATAGTACCGTGGTTATGCAAACCAATGATATCTCCTGGCCAAGCTTCTTCCAAATGCTCACGCTCGCCCGCAAGGAAAGTCAATGCATCACTGATACGTACATCTTTACCAATACGCACATGATTCATTTTCAAGCCTTTTTCATATTTACCCGAGCAAATACGCATAAAGGCAATACGGTCACGGTGTTTCGGGTCCATGTTGGCTTGGATTTTAAACACGAAGCCTGTGAAACCTTCTTCATTAGCATCCACAATACGTTCTTGCGTTGGATGTGCCTTTGGTTCTGGCGCCCAATTGATAAAGGTATCCAATACATGGTCAACCGCAAAGTTACCCAATGCTGTACCGAAAAGAACAGGGGTTTGTTTACCTTGTAAGAATAATTCACGGTCTAATGGCTCATTTGCCATTTGCACCAGTTCAAGCGATTCTTCAAAAGACGCCCACGCCAACTCTCCTACTTTTTCACGAATATCCGCATGATCATAGCCATCACGGACGTCAATATCGGTAATCGTTGAACCAAACCCTGCTTTATAGACATACAGTTTGTTTTCAAGCAAGTTATAAACACCTGCAAAGTCACGCCCCATACCTAAAGGCCATGTGATTGGAACACAGCGAATATTCAAGACATTTTCAATTTCATCGAGCAACTCTAAAGGCTCGCGAATTTCACGGTCCATTTTGTTCACAAATGAAATGATTGGTGTGTCGCGCATACGACACACTTCCATCAATTTAATGGTACGTTCTTCGACACCTTTTGCACCATCGATCACCATTAAAGCTGAGTCAACTGCTGTTAATGTACGGTAAGTATCTTCCGAGAAGTCTTCATGTCCCGGCGTATCGAGTAAGTTGATGGTGTGCTTTTTATAAGGGAACTGCATCACAGACGTGGTAATCGAGATACCACGTTCTTTTTCCATTTCCATCCAGTCAGACGTTGCAGAACGGTCAGACTTACGGCTTTTTACCATACCAGCAACTTGAATCGCCTTACCCCATAACAACAGTTTTTCTGTCATGGTGGTCTTACCCGCATCGGGGTGGGAAATGATCGCAAATGTGCGTCGTTGGGCAACCTGTGCCGCTAATTCATCTTTAAACATGCTAAAAATCTACAATTTGTGCACCCATGTGTATCTGCAAACGATGGCAAGAACAGATGGCGTGCGAAAGAATTTAAAATTGGCGCAATTGTAGCAGATTTCTAAAATATATTTTTCGATTGTTGATATATCTTAAGTTATCCACAAATTAACGCTCACTTAGTTCTAGAGTTGCATGTTCAGATTCATCGAGGTATCTCATCTTAGGATGAATAAACCTGAATCACTGCCCTTGTGAAATTGAGAACATCATAGTCAGTCTCTATGACTTTAGCTCATACAATGATTGAGTTAGGATGAACAGATGTCAACGGACAACCCCAATCTTTTTCCACAGCTAGAAGAGTAAAAATATGTCACAACAAGATTATGAAAATGGATTAAAAATTCGTACAGAAGTGATGGGAGAATCTTTTGTAAAACGTGCTCAAGACAATACCGTGCCCTTTACTCAGCCCTTACAAGACTGGATCAATGAACATGCTTGGGGTTCAACTTGGCAACGTGAAGGCGTATTGCCACGCAAATATCGTTCTCTTATTACCATTGCATTTTTAACTGCCCAAAAAAGTCCAACAGAGCTTAAAGGCCATGTCCGTGGTGCATTAAATAATGGTGCGAGTGTTGAGGAAATCCAAGAGGTTTTGCTTCACAGCCTTCCTTATTGTGGCGCACCTGCAACACAAGAAGCCTTTAGAGCTGCGCTGGAAGTCATTACTGAATATCAAAAAGAAATGTAGATCACCAACGTCACTGGCTACAATTGAAATTATAGCCATACAAAATCATCTCATTAAAAGCCCTTATTCCAATTTGGGCTTTTAATTATTATCCGAATAATTCTACTCAATAAAAAATAGAGAAATAAAAACTAAAAAACATGGTTATGTTCAAGGATTAAAATAATGATTTTTTACAACCTCAATAAAAGCATTTGCTTCATCCATACTTACATGTTGAGCCTTCGCAACGCCCACTTGCAAATATAGCGAAAAGTCTTTCAACTCAACAATTTCTAATCCTTTTTTTTCCAAGATAGACTGATCAAAGAAAGATCTTGGGTACAACCCTAGCCCCTCACCATCCAAAATACTTTGTAGTTGAAGATCTACGCCAAAAATTTCTTTATTAATATAAAAACCCAGCTTTCTTTCATATAACGTTTTAGCCAGACTTTCTCTAAAACAGCAACCATCAGGATGAAGCACCCACCCTCTTTTGCTACACATTTCCAAACTTTGATATTTGCGAGCCTCTCCTTTCTTTGCAAGAACCACGAATGGAAGCTGACCGACTTCGAAGAATGCGATATTAGTTTTCAAACTAATATTAGATGGGATCATCAGGGCAGCTAAATCTATTTCACCTTCATAGACTTGCTTCACCAAGCTACAGCCCCATCCACTATAAATGTCGATTTCATAATATGGATTAAGTTTTTGAGACTCATAAATTACATAATCCAAGATATCATCAATAAATGTTTGAGCAATTCCGATTTTAATATTCTTTTTAACAATCTCACCGTTCTCGATATGAAAGTTTTTAAGTGACTCAAGTTGCCTCAATATAAAACAACTTTTCAAATAAACTTTCTTTCCTAAACTTGTTAATTGTAAAGGTCGTGTCTTTCGATTAAATAACACACCTTTAACAGCACCTTCCATATGGCCAATTCTTTTCGTGACAGTAGATTGATTAACACCCAATTTTTCGGAAGCAATAGTTATGGACTGATGATCAACCACGTATATGAAAGTTTTTAAGTCCCTAATATCCAAAACTTTATACCTCCATTGAATTATTTTAAATGTTTCCTAAACTGACAAGGGGAACATCCTGCCCAACTTTTAAATGCACGTGTAAATGCACTATGTTCTGTATACCCCAATGTATATGCAATGTCAGATAGCTTAACATCTTCATTTTTCAATAAAGTCAGTGCTTTTTCATGTCGCTTTTGTTTTACCAAAAGCTTAAATTCTTTGCCTTCATTTCTTATTTTTTTAGATAAAACTCGAGGTGTTAGTCGCATTTTCTTTGCAACTTTGATTAAATATGGTTCTCCCTCAGATAAAATATTATTAATTTGAATGTTTACTTTTTCAATAAAATCTATTCCACCTTTGCTCTTATGTATATATGATGCCAAAAAAGCTTCTAAATAGATCTCATCAAACTTCTTGCAAACTGTAATAGAGTTAAACAAGTCACTCGAATATAAAGAATCCTTATAAACATTATCTAATGTCGATTCGAGTATGCAATATTTATCTTCAATATCAAGGCTATCAATCAAATATTTCATACCGTGAAAAAAATCATTAAGCAAAAAATCCTGATTAATGACCTCACACTTATAAACAAGAATAATTCTAAAATAATCTAAAGATAAACGATCAATAAGGGAAAGAAACTTATCAACATCAAAAAGAAAAAAGATAACCGCATGTTTTAGATCTTTATTTCCGACTTCAATAATATGCAGTTTTATATTTTTTTCACAATGTGAAAAAGTATGAAACATATTATCCATCTCATGTGTCAACTCTTTAGAGATTAACAAACTTCGGCATTATTTTTTTAACATATTATATCTTTTAAATAATCATTTTAGGAAAATTAAACAGAAAAGCCAAATATTTGCCTCATCTGCTCAATTACCGTGAAAAACCTGTCAGCCATGACTCATGCAGATTGCCTCTTGGCTAAACACTACTTATTTGACACGTATCACCTTTCCAAGCGAGGCTTTCGACTAGATATTTCTGATTAAAATCAATACGTAACTGGCAACGGTTATACTTCTGTGTATTGGGTACGCGCACATCCAGTACATAATTCCATGTTTTGACTCCGATTAAGCCTTCATTAAAATGTGGATTGCCTAGAATATGCCGTATCTGGTCTTTATTTAGCCCAGTATCGAGACGAGCTATATTGCTGTATTCATAGCGTTTCACCACGTTCAAATCACTTTCGCTCGGCTCTGGAAACACAACTTTTTGGGACTGTTCTGTCGCAGCAATCACCTGATTCTGGGAAATACTGCCTACACAGAAAAATACGATTAACGTCATGATTTTATTCATATCATTATTCTTTCTTAATTATGATTGAAAACTAGGGGGAACTTAATGATCCCCCCGTGAACTCAAAATGAGTAATTAATCAATTACGCCACTCAAGCCAAGACGGAAACTTGGATCACCTTGTGACGCTGCTGCAACACCACCAGTCAATGACCAGCGTCCGTTATCTGCGGTCTTACGTAAAGTCGCGCCAAATGCATTTTCTCCACCATGATAAGCAGCACCAACCGCATAGGTATATTTACCTGCGACAAAAGGTGCTGCTTCTAACGCAATAGCAGCAGCTACACCAGCATTGGCTTTTTTCTCTACATCATCAATTCTGCGATTGGTATCATAGAAAGCTTGTTGCATTTGATCGCCTAAATTTGTGATGCGGTTATCGAGTGCCTGATCAGCTTGATTCAGAGCCCCCAGTGCATCACCAACATTGTTATAATTACTACCCGCAACATTGTAAGTCGGCCCTTTCCATCCTTTCTCAGGATCATAACCAGCTCCTCCTCCTAAGGCTGCACCCACATCCTGATACGATTGATGTAACTGGCTACCATTGATTGCATCTTTTGAAGCACTATGAATTGCTCCATCTGCCACGCCAGTCACTTTCTTACCACCTGCATTAATGCCATCCGTGGTCATGCTCGGACCCGCTTCTCCTTTCGGGCCAGTAATACTGATACCACCACCTGTAATGTTAGTCGTACCTTGATCGCCAGCAACTGTTACTTGGTTCGCTTTGACATCTTTCGCTGTAACACTATCTACAGTGATGTCTTTGGCTAAACCTACCTCGTAGTCTTTGCTTCCATCTGCTTTGGTCGTTTCATTCACCTTGATGTTGCCATCTTTGTTGCTTACCGTAGATTTCGCGGCTTGGGCATCTTGTTTCACTGAGGCAATCGCATCATTGATGTTGTTATGACCTGTTCCACCTACGTTGCTGGTACTGATCGTTCCATCTGGATTCACTGTGGTATTGCCGCCTACAACGTTTTTCACACTGTCCGCAACATCATGCAGTTGACCGCCATTCACAGCATCTTTCGAATCTTTGGCAACCTCTCCATCCGCTACACCCGTGACTTTCTTGTCTCCTGCATCAATGCCGTCTCTGGTCACACTTGGACCACCATCAATGTGTAAACCATCTCCATCGACTTTAGTACCACCAGCTGTAACACTGTCGACCTTAATGTCTTTAGCTAAACCAACCTCATAGTCTCTGCTACCATCTGGTTTGGTGGTTTCATTCACACTGATATTGCCATCTTTATTGCTCACAGTAGACTTCGCGGCTTTCGCAGCATCACCTACCGCACCAATGGCATCATTGACGTTGTCCTTACCAGTTCCACCAATATTACTGCCACTTAACGTGCCATCAGGATTCACTGTGGTATTGCCACCAATGATGTTCTTCACGCTGTCCGCTACACCATGTAACTGACTGCCATTAATCGCATCTTGTGAGTCTGCTGCAACTCGGCCTGCCGCCACACCAGTAATGACCGTATTTCCAGCATTGATACCAGCTGCTGTAATACTTGGTCCAATGTTCGCGCCCGAAGTATCAATAAAGCTCAAACCGTCTTGATTGATCAGTGTTCCTTTGCCTTCTTGATCTTTCAGGCTGATTCCTTTGGCACCATATTCAGCTTCGTTACCTTCTCCATCTTTGACTTGAGTTCCAGTCGCAGTTAGTACGGTTTCATTGCCTTCATCGTCGGTCGCGGTAACGCTGTCAAACTTCACATCTTTGGCGGTAGCGACTTCATAGTTGGTACTGCCATCCGCATTTTTAGACTCAGTCACAACAATGTTTTCACCTTCTTTGACTGTGGTTTTTGCAGCTTTTGCCGCATCGCCTACTGCGCCAATGGCATCATTGATGTTGTCTTGACCTGTACCACCAATATCAGGATTTGTATATTGTCCTGTTGCTGGATCATAAGTGGTGTTGCCACCAATAATGTTCTTCACACCCTCGCCTTGAGCGTGTAATTGACTACCATTGATTGCATCGGTTGAATCCGCACTCACTGTACCTGCTGCAACATTGGTCAGCTTTTTACCACCAGCATTAATACCGTCTCTGGTCACACTTGGGCCGTTAGTAATGCTTAAACCATCGTTGTTAATCACAGTATCGCCTGCGGTGACGCTGTCCACTTTCAGATCACGATTCAGGCTGTATTTGATGTCATTGCCTTCTTTCGTTACTTGTAAGTTTTCTTCACCATCCGCTGTACCGATATCAACCGTGTCGCCTGCTTTCACTGCAGCTGCATTTTCTCCATTACTTTGTAAAGTCCAGCCTTTATCTAATGCTGTGATCGCATCACCAACATTGTTAATGCTATCGCCATTTACAGTGTAGTTCGGCTTGCTGACCGTGCCATCTGGATTAACCGTTGAACCGCCACCTAAGGCATCTGCAACACTTTGCGCGTTGTTCGCCAATTGACTGCCGTTGATGGCATCAGTTGAGTTTGGATTGACATCACCCGCTGCAACACCACTGATCTTGCCTGTCGTACCATCAATGCTGACATCACCGACTTTGACATTGTTAAACTCAACATCGTCTGCAGTTGCAACGGTGTAAATGGTTTGTCCATGTGCACCTGTTTCGCTTTCGACTGTCATGTTTTTGCCAGCTTCAACTTCTGTTTTCGCTGCTACTGCCTGACCACGTACTGAATCAATTGCATCGTGAATATTATTCTTGCCTGTGTTACCCACATTGCTGGTGGTCACTGTTCCATCTGGATTCAATGTGGTTTCACCACCAATCGCATTCTTCACACTGTCCGCCACACCATGTAACTGGCTGCCGTTAATGGCATCTGTTGAATCCGCTGCAACATCACCTGCGCTTACGCCACTGATTTTGCCTGTGCTACCGTCAATGCTGACATCACCCACTTTAACTGTGTCAAATTCAACATCGTCTGCGGTGGCAACGGTGTAAATAGTTTGTCCATCTGCACCTGTTTCGCTTTCGACTGTCATGTTTTTGCCAGCTTCAACTTCCGTTTTCGCTGCCGCTGACTCCGCTGCAATAGCATCGGCAATGTTTGCGTAACCTTTGTCATTGACTGTGAATGGTCCATTCAGCTTGCCACCTTCATTGGTCACACCACCACCAATAATGTCACCAACTGTATCCACGCTGTCATTTAACTGACCACCATTGACTGCATCTTTGGAACCCGCTGCAACTTCTCCATCTGCGACATTGGTAATTTTCTCACCACCCGCATCAATACCTGTACGGCTCACGCTTGGTCCAACTGGCGCACCAGATGCATCGGTAAATGCCAGACCAGTACCATTTAGAATTGTGCTATTACCTTGCACATCTTTAATGGTCGTACCAGCTGCTGTTGTTGCAGTACTGTTGCCTTGAGCATCTTTAACAATGGTGCCACCAGCAACCATCCTGGTTGAGTTGCCCACAGCATCTTTCACTTCAACACCGCTGTTATCCAAACGGGTATTACCTGCTGTTACGCTATCCACTTTCAAATCACGATTCAGGCTGTACTTAATGTCATTGCCTTCTTTCGCCACTTGTAAGTTTTCTTCACCATCCGCTGTACCAATATCAACCGTGTCACCTGCTTTTACTGCAGCTGCATTTGCACCATTGCTTTGTAAGGTCCAGCCTTTATCTAACTCAGTGATTGCATCACCAACGTTGTTAATTTCGTTGCCATTTACGCTGTAATTCGGTTGGCTAACCGTACCATCTGGATTAACCGTTGAACCGCCACCTAAGGCATCTGCAACACTTTGTGCGTTGTTCGCCAATTGACTGCCATTGATTGCATCAGTTGAGTCTGGATTCACATCACCCGCAGCAACACCACTAATTTTTCCAGTGGTGCCATCGATCGTAACGTCACCTACTTTAACTGAGTCAAACTCAACGTCGTCTGCAGTTGCAACATTGTAGATGTCTTGGCCGTCATCACCCGTAGTCTTGGTTACGGTAATGTTCTTACCTTCAGTCACCTCAGTTTTCGCTGCTGCGGCCTGACCTCGAACCGAATCAATTGCATCATGGATGTTGTTTTGTCCTGTATTACCCACATTGCTGGTGGTCACTGATCCATCTGGATTTAATGTGGTTTCTCCACCAATCGCATTCTTCACACTGTCCGCCACGCCATGTAACTGGCTGCCGTTAATGGCATCGGTTGAATCCGCTGCAACATCACCTGCGCTTACGCCACTGATCTTGCCTGTGCTACCGTCAATATTGACATCACCAACTTTAACTGAGTCAAACTCAACATCGTCTGCGGTTGCAACCGTGTAAATGGTTTGCCCATCTGCACCTGTTTCGCTTTCAACTGTCATGTTTTTGCCAGCTTCAACTTCCGTTTTCGCTGCCGCTGCCGCTGAATCTAGCTGGTCTTTATTAACCGCATCAGTTCCTTCTGTACCTGCGGCAACATTACTGATCTTGTTTCCAGCAACATCAATCCCTGACTTGGTCACACTTGGGCCATTGGCAATGCTCATACCGTCGTTGTTAATCACCGTATCGCCTGCGGTGACGCTGTCCACTTTCAAATCACGATTCAGGCTGTACTTGATGTCATTACCTTCTTTCGCGACTTGTAGGTTTTCTTCGCCCTCTGCTGTACCAATATCAACCGTATCACCTGCTTTTACTGCAGCTGCGTTTGCACCATTGCTTTGTAAGGTCCAGCCTTTATCTAACTCAGTGATTGCATCACCAACGTTGTTAATTTCGTTGCCATTTACGCTGTAATTCGGTTGGCTAACCGTACCATCTGGATTAACCGTTGAACCACCACCTAAGGCATCGGCAACACTTTGCGCATTGTTCGCCAATTGACTGCCGTTAATCGCATCAGTTGAATCAGGATTCACATCACCCGCAGCAACACCACTAATTTTTCCAGTGGTGCCATCAATCGTAACGTCACCTACTTTAACTGAGTCGAATTCAACGTCGTCTGCAGTTGCAACGGTGTAAATGGTTTGTCCATCTGCACCTGTTTCGCTTTCAACTGTCATGTTTTTGCCAGCTTCAACTTCCGTTTTCGCTGCCGCTGCGGTTCGACCCAGTGAGCCAATCGCATCATTAATGTTGTTTTCGCCAGTACCACCAATATCAGGGTTTGTATATTGCCCTGTTGCTGGGTCATAGGTTGTATTGCCACCAATGATATTTTTCACACCCTCGCCTTGAGCATGTAATTGACTACCATTGATTCCTTCAGTTGAATCCGCACTAACAGTCCCTGGGGCAACATTAGTAAGTTTCTGACCGCCCGCATCAATGCCTGACTTGGTGACACTTGGACCATTGGCAATGCTCATACCGTCATTATTAATAACAGTATCACCAGCAGTGACGCTATCCACTTTCAAATCACGATTCAGGCTGTACTTAATGTCATTACCTTCTTTCGCCACTTGTAAGTTTTCTTCACCATCCGCTGTTCCAATATCAACCGTGTCACCTGCTTTTACTGCAGCTGCATTTGCACCATTGCTTTGTAAGGTCCAGCCTTTATCTAACTCAGTGATTGCATCACCAACGTTGTTAATTTCGTTGCCATTTACGCTGTAATTCGGTTGGCTAACCGTACCATCTGGATTAACCGTTGAACCGCCACCTAAGGCATCGGCAACACTTTGCGCGTTGTTCGCCAATTGACTGCCATTGATCGCATCAGTTGAGTCTGGATTCACATCACCCGCAGCAACACCACTAATTTTTCCAGTGGTGCCATCAATCGTAACGTCACCCACTTTGACATTGTTAAATTCAACATCGTCTGCAGTGGCAACATTGTAGATGTCTTGGCCGTCATCACCAGTAGTCTTGGTTACGGTAATGTTTTTGCCTTCGGTGACTTCAGTTTTCGCTGCTGCCGCCGCATTGTCTAACTGGTCTTTGTTGACGGCATCTGTGCCTGCGACACCTGGACCGACATTGCTAATCGTGTTGCCTGCCGCATCAATGCCTGACTTGGTGACACTTGGACCATTGGCAATGCTCATACCGTCATTATTAATCACAGTATCACCAGCAGTAACGCTATCCACTTTCAAATCACGATTCAGGCTGTACTTGATGTCATTGCCTTCTTTCGCCACTTGTAAGTTTTCTTCACCATCCGCTGTTCCAATATCAACCGTGTCACCTGCTTTTACTGCAGCTGCATTTGCATCATTGCTTTGTAAGGTCCAGCCTTTATCTAACTCAGTGATTGCATCACCAACGTTGTTAATTTCGTTGCCATTTACGCTGTAATTCGGTTGGCTAACCGTACCATCTGGATTAACCGTTGAACCGCCACCTAAGGCATCGGCAACACTTTGCGCGTTGTTCGCCAATTGACTGCCATTGATCGCATCAGTTGAGTCTGGATTCACATCACCCGCAGCAACACCACTAATTTTTCCAGTGGTGCCATCAATCGTAACGTCACCCACTTTGACATTGTTAAATTCAACATCGTCTGCAGTGGCAACATTGTAGATGTCTTGGCCGTCATCACCCGTAGTCTTGGTTACGGTAATGTTTTTGCCTTCGGTGACTTCAGTTTTCGCTGCTGCCGCCGCATTGTCTAACTGGTCTTTGTTGACTGCATCTGTGCCTGCGACACCTGGACCGACATTGCTAATCGTATTGCCCGCAGCATCAATGCCTGACTTGGTCACACTTGGACCACCTGTGATCGTCATACCGTCATTGTTAATAACCGTATCACCAGCAGTAACGCTATCCACTTTCAAATCACGCTTCAGGCTGTACTTAATGTCATTGCCTTCTTTCGCCACTTGTAAGTTTTCTTCACCATCCGCTGTTCCAATATCAACCGTGTCACCTGCTTTTACTGCAGCTGCGTTTGCACCATTGCTTTGTAAGGTCCAGCCTTTATCTAACTCAGTGATTGCATCACCAACGTTGTTAATTTCGTTGCCATTTACGCTGTAATTCGGTTGGCTAACCGTACCATCTGGATTAACTGTTGAACCGCCACCTAAGGCATCGGCAACACTTTGCGCGTTGTTCGCCAATTGGCTGCCATTGATTGCATCGGTTGAGTCTGGATTCACATCACCCGCAGCAACACCACTAATTTTTCCAGTGGTGCCATCAATCGTAACGTCACCCACTTTGACATTGTTAAATTCAACATCGTCTGCAGTCGCAACATTGTAGATGTCTTGGCCGTCATCACCCGTAGTCTTGGTTACGGTAATGTTCTTACCTTCCGTCACCTCAGTTTTCGCTGCTGCTGCCGCATTGTCTAACTGGTCTTTGTTGACTGCATCTGTGCCTGCGACACCTGGACCGACATTGCTAATCGTATTGCGCGCAGCATCAATGCCTGACTTGGTGACACTTGGGCCATTCGCAATGCTCATACCGTCATTGTTAATCACGGTATCGCCTGCTTTGACGCTATTCACATCTAGGTCTTTTGCCAGTTCAATCGCAACCTTGCCATCTTCAACCTTCGTGGTGATATTGCTATCTGCGCCAACAACTTCAACGGCTTCACCCAGTTTCTTCTGAACAGTGCTGCCATCTTGTGCAGTTAAACCAAAGCCTTTATCTGTTAAATCTTGACTGGATTTATCCAATTGGCCTTTGTTTACTGCATCACTATCAGCCACACCATCGGCAACATTGCCAATCGTCTTATTGCCCGCATCAATGCCATCTTTGGTAACGCTTGGACCACCTGCAATGGTCATCCCATCGTTATTAATAACCGTATCACCAGCTTTAACTGAGTTAAACTCAACATCATCTGCGGTTGCAACATTGTAGATGTCTTGACCGTCATCACCCGTAGTCTTGGTTACGGTAATGTTTTTGCCTTCGGTGACTTCAGTTTTCGCTGCTGCCGCCGCATTGTCTAACTGGTCTTTGTTGACTGCATCTGTGCCTGCGACACCTGGACCGACATTGCTAATCGTATTGCCCGCAGCATCAATGCCTGACTTGGTCACACTTGGGCCATTCGCAATGCTCATACCGTCATTGTTAATCACGGTATCGCCTGCTTTGACGCTATTCACATCTAGGTCTTTTGCCAGTTCAATTGCAACTTTACCGTCTTGAACTTTGGTGGTGATATTGCTATCTGCGCCAACAACCTCAACGGCTTCACCAAGTTTCTTCTGAACAGTCGTACCATCTTGCGCGGTTAAGCCAAAGCCTTTATCTGTTAAGTCTTGACTGGATTTATCCAATTGGCCTTTGTTCACTGCATCACTATCAGCGACACCATCGGCAACATTGCCAATCGTCTTATTGCCCGCATCAATGCCATCTTTGGTAACGCTTGGACCGCCTGCAATGGTCATTCCATCGTTATTGATGACCGTATCGCCTGCTTTAATTGAGTTAAATTCAACATCATCTGCGGTTGCAACATTGTAGATATCTTGACCATCATCACCCGTAGTTTTGGTAACGGTAATATTCTTACCTTCGGTGACTTCTGTCTTCGCTGCTGCTGCTGCATTATCTAATTGATTTTTATTAACGGCATCGCTTCCTGCAACACCATCTGCAACATTACTAATGGTATTTCCTGCCGCATCAATGCCTGATTTGGTCACACTTGGGCCATTCGCAATGGTCATACCATCGTTGTTAATAACCGTATCACCAGCTTTTACACTATCCACTTTTAAATCGCGATTCAGGCTGTATTTGATGTTATTGCCGTCTTTCGCCACTTGTAAGTTTTCTTCGCCATCCGCTGTACCAATATCAACGGTATCGCCTGCTTTGACTGCGCCAGTATTTGCACCGTTGCTTTGCAGGTTCCATCCTTTGTCTAATTCAGTAATCGCAGCACCTACGTTATTTACGTCCTTGCCATTTACGTTATAGGTTGGGTTAGTCACTGTACCTGTATCTGGGTCATAGGTAGAACCTCCACCAAGACTAGCCGCAGTGGTATCCCCTTGTTCATCGACAATATCTTTTAGACTTTTTAATTGACGAACATTCACCGCATCTGTATCAGCCGCACCATCAGATAGATTCTGAATACGACGTTCGTTACCTGCTGTTCCGACTGAAACGACAGACGTTGGTGCGGCTGTTCCTGTAAGGAACCCTGCACCACTTGCTGTACTGGTCGTGCTGCCTGAACCTAATGCAACATCATCAGCATTGTTTGCTACAGCATTTGAACCAAGTGCAATACCACGTGCAGCTTTTGCATTCGCTGTATCACCAAGGGCAATTGAGCCAGCCTGTTCTGCTCTAGAAGCATTGCCTAGAGCAACTGAACCTTGACCAATTGCTTGGTTTTCATTCCCCAGTGCAACTGCTCCATCAGCCGCTGTATTACCTGCAGTGTCACCTGCAGCTGTATTATTACGACCTACAGCTACCGCGCCATTACCATTGGTTGTATTCGGATCACCAATCGCAACCGCGCCATCACCTCGAGCCCTTTGACCACGACCAATCGCAACAGCACCGCCATCTGCACTTGCTGAGTTGGCTGTCGTACCATCTGACCCCAATTGCAACGTTCTGACCAGTACTACCCGTCGTAACCCCATTACCCATTGCAATATTATTGCTACCACCACTGGCAGTGGCTGCATTACGGCCCACTGCAATATCGTTATCACCTTGGGCATTCGAACTATCGCCAACCGCAACAGAAGAGGCTCCTTGCGCACTTGCCTGATTGCCATATGCAGATGCATTATTCCCTGCAGCATTGGCTCGACGGCCTACCGCAGTGGTTTGGTTAGCTGTCGCGTTACTCGTTGTCCCGATAGCAACAGCATCTGTACCAGATGCCGTTGCTGCGGTTGCTGTATCCTGATTATTTGATGATGCTGTAGAGTTACCAATTGCAATCCCTCTTACACCACTGACTAGAGCCGAGTGTCCCACTGAGATACCCGCAGTTGCACCCTCTTCAACAGTTGCGGTGTTCCCTAATGATATCCCATAATTCGCATCAGCATAGCTTTGACGGCCCATTACAATAGCTGTACCACCACGCGATCGGTTATCCGTGCCAATAACAACACTAGAAGCTCCAGTTACGGCCTCATTCCCGATACCAATCGCCGTATTATAACCTGGTCCACCAAGAAGATTCCCTTGTCCAATCCCAACATTATGAAAGGTACCACTTCCTTCTGAGACATTACCTGTACCAAATAAAGAGGCGCCACCAGTATTCGAGATTTTATTGTTTTTACCTACAGCTGTTGCAGAAGATACAATACCGGCTGGACCAGTTGGATAATTGTTACTCCCTGTACCGCGGCGGTTAACTAATCCCTGACTATTACTCCCAACAGGTCCGACACTATTGCCACAACCGACAGCAACACCATTATTGCCATTTACGCTCGCTTGACCATCACTACCACACTGCGATTGTGTAGGTGAAATAGCCATACTGTTACCACTACCATTATTACTGACGGCTCCCCCGCCGGTATTGGTGGCTGCAAAGACATTACCTGTAAAAAAAACAGAACTAATGGTCAGTGCAATTAAGCTAGGTTTAAGTTGATATTGCTTATACTTTTGGATAGATGAAGAAGTGACTGTTTTTACTGATGTATTTGTCACTAAATTACGTTTTTTTGTGACGCCTCGTGCGTTCTCTGAAACCACTGTCCATAGACTTAAGCTTTTGTTCCAGACCAATCTGTATATTTTATTCATGAAATAAGTGCCTATAAAAAGGATTCAAGCACCTATAAATCTAAGTAAACAAAGTCTCCATCCACTTAACAATTAATACGAATTTTTAACAATTCCATCACTTTTTATAAAAAAATCACCAATTATTCCCACAAAGAATACTAATAAACACTTCTATCAAAAAAATTTAACAAAACAGGACTTTTGACAGCAAATTCTTAAAAATATATTTAGCTGCTGTATAAATATTTTTAGACTCATATTTTATTTTTATCACGGAAAGCATGAAAAAACAACCACTTAGCATCTATAATGATTATCTAAAAATACTTGTAGATACAGCGACTACATTTGGAGTCCCTAAAAGCGAAATCATTCGGTATTGTCAAATTCCTTTATCCTTACTTACTGATAACAATAATAATGATCGGATATTTTTCGACCAGTGGATCGATATTGTCACTCGACTGTTAGAGCTAATTCCCAATAAAGGACTTGGCTATCAATTCGGTTTAAATTGTAAATTAACTGTACACGGCGCACTCGGATTTGTACTGATTAGTAATAGTACAATCGGTCGAGTTTTAATTGATATGCAAAAATACTATAGTATGCGTATCCATAAAATGGATTTATCCATTCTAAACAAAAACAACAAAATCATTCTTCGACTTAATCCCCTCTACCAATTACCAGCGCATATGAATGAAAGCAGAAAGAATATCGTCAATAAATTCTTTCTGGAAAGTGCGCTTGTCGATATTACAACCAATTTACAAATGATCACCAATTATAATCTCACTGGTGTAAATATTAATGTTGCATGGGATCAGGAAGATTATCATTTACTTTATGAAAAACGGCTCCCTATTATTCACTTCAATCAAGACCACAATCAAATTAGTTTCGATCTTAAATGCTTGGATCTTCCCCTAACCTTTAGTTCTTCAACGGCTTATGTGCTTGCAATGGAATTGGTCAACAAGGAATATCTTTTTTATCAAGACCAAGACAATAAAATTATTTTAAAAGTGAATCAGCAACTTAAGTTTACACCTGGTCTAGGTTTTCCGAGCTTGGTTGATGTTGCAAGTAAATTAAAAATATCGGAAAGAACACTAAAGAGAGAACTCGCCAATTCAAATACAACCTACTCTTCACTGCTGCAATCCAAGAAATTTGAACTTGCGAAAAAACTTATCGATTCAAATCGAAACATCCAAGAAATCTCAGATTTGCTGGGTTATAGCCATATTAGTGCTTTTTCAAGAGCATTTTTTGGCTGGACAGGGAAAAAACCAAGTGAATATATTCGAGAACAAAGAATATCAATAAAAAATTATTATCTTAAAAAGAATAAATATTAAATTAATCGCACTTCCGCCCAACATTATAACCCTTAAAAATATACATTT
>NZ_BKGB01000028.1:0-29371 GCF_008980925.1 Acinetobacter sp. TUM15071
GATTGTATTTTATTGATTTAGGAACATCGACGCCATAGCATCTAGAATCTAATCGAACAGGCTTCCTCGGAAATAATGAATTCGAGCTATACATTGAATAGAAAATTCCGCTACAGACAATAACAATTAAAGTCAAAATGGATGAATATTTTTTCAAAATTAACAACCTCCTTATTCTTAGATATATTTATATTACCCACAGATTAAAAGCCCACATTAAAATGAGCTTTTAATAAAGAATATTTTAACAGTAAAATTAGAATAAATATAATTATGAAGTTGACAATTATATCAATAAAATATCATGCCTTCATTATCTTATAAATATCTTTTCTATATTTCCCTATTGCAATTTCTGCTTCTTGAATTGCAGTTTCAAGCACATTTATGAGTTTAATCTCGTAGCATTTCCATGTCTTTCTATAACAATCAAGACTCATTTGATGGCGGCTAATGCCTGCATAAGCCAGACGCCCTTTTGCAGTATAGTTTTCCTCTAGCTCAGGATCCAATACAAAATCCAACACCATCCGTGCTATCAATCCTGCCAAATGGTACATCGCAATACGTTCTGGCTCTCGCTTTTTATCTCGTAGGGCTTGTTCAATAAATACTTTAGCCAAATGCTGACGGACATCGTCATAGTCTTGCTTGCTTTTATGTTCGAACACAATCAATGCCGTGACCGACTTTGCCAATTGGTTTTGCATGGAGGCAATCACACCCAAACGATCTTCATAACTCAATCTTCTCTCACCTGTACCACGCACAAAAGGCTCTAAATTTGGCGAACGCAAACTTAGTCCCTGCATTAACCATTCAAATTTTTCAAACTTTGCTATATTTGTATTCATAACGTTACCTCTTACTGATTTATATATTTTGTGATTTAGCGATCATTGTATTTGTTGCGTTTAGTGATACTTTTCTCTCGCTTCAACAATATTCATGGCCTGATGAATTTCTTCAAATCGAGCTTTAGTACAGGGCCGAGTTGCACTTTTGATTTGGGAAATATAACTATGTGCACAGCCCAAAATACCCACCAATGCTTTTGCCCGTCCCTTATGCGCATCCAACCACTGACTAAACATCTGAATTTGGGCATCTGTTGCCTGATTGGCGATTCTTATACTTTTCTTTAATTCTTTTTGGGTTTTTTCTGGTGATACAAATTTAGTCATATGATTTGGCCTTGCTTTCAAGCGCTGCTCATATGTATTTTGGATCTTTGTGATTACATTGCCTTGAGCCAACCATGCTTCAATTTCCGCATCAAGATTTTGCTTAATATGCATGTTTGGATTGATTGTCTTGTTCATGCCGCACCTCCAGCATTTAACCTAATGAATAAGACAATTATATTAGTAAACTAATATTAATTCAATAAGAATACTAATTTGACTTCACATTAGCTTGCTAATATTCTTAATCTATTGATTTAAGGTGCATTAAAATGCTTAAAGATCGGCTCAAAGAAGCAAGAAAAAAAGCCAAGAAGTCGCAAAAAGATGTGGTTGCTGCTGTCGGCATTACACAATCTGCACTCAGCCAGCTTGAAACAGGACTGGTAAGCTCATCATCACATTTGCCTTCGATTGCTAATTTTCTGGGTGTAGATGCTTATTGGTTACAAACGGGTCAAGGGCATGCCACACCGAAAGAATCTGGTCATGAAGATAGTTCAAATATCTCCCCTGTAAAAGCCAATATGGCTCCAGTGCTCTCCTGGGTCCAAGCGGGCGTTTTTACCAATGTGGAATCGGTTGATATCACACAAGTTGAAGAATGGCTGCCATTGCCAGATGATTGCGATCACTGCTTCTATCTAAAAGTACAAGGTCTCAGTAATTATCCTGTCTTTCATGAGGGCGATTACATCTTGGTTGATCCAACCGTGCAATATAGTGATATGCAGTCGGGTGACATGATTGTGGTGAGAAAGCATGAAGATGCAACATTTAAGCGTCTAGTGATCGAAACTGATAATTCAAGATATCTGCAAGCATTGAATCCCGAATTCAAACCCAACATCATTCCCTTAGACGAAGAATGTATTTTTGTCGGTGAAGTTGTCGATTCCATTCGCTATATTTACCAATCCAAACGTCGATCAAAGATCAAACATAGCTAATGTTCAAAGAGTAATTTATTAGTATTCTTATTCAAAGTTAATATTAGTAGGTTAATTATTTATACCATCAAACAAATTCATATAAAAAAGCCTAGATGATGATCTAGGCCTTTTTATTCAATGTGATATTACTTCGCAGCAGTTGCTTCAGTAGTAATATTGACAGTGATCTTATCCCCTACGTTTGGAACGTAGTTACCGATACCGAATGCAGAACGGTTAAAGCTTGTTGTTGCATTAAAACCAATTGCAGGTACTTTCGCCATTGGATGCTCGCCTTGTTTATTCAGTACAGCATCTAATACCACAGGTTTAGTCACACCTTTAACAGTTAAATCACCTGTGATTTTGAAGTGTTTCTTGTCTTTGGTTTCTACTTTAGTACTTTTGAAGGTAATGTTTGGATATTTCGCAGCATTAAACCAAGCTTCTTCTTGGAACTCTTTATCTAAAGCAGCAACATTGGTATTTACACTGCTTAAAGGAATAGTCACTTCTACAGATGAATTTGCAGGTTTTGCATTATCAACTTTAATCGTACCTTGGATGTCAGTGAAATTTGCACTTGGTGTAGAGAAACCAAAGTGATTCCAGTTGAATACTGTCGCAGTATGCGTTGGGTCAATTTTATAGTCGACAGGTGCAGCCAACGTTACAGAACTCGCTAAAGCGACTGCTAAACCGAGGCTTAATGTTTTAAATTGCATTTTTCGTATCCTTGTTTGATATAGTGATTAGTGTATAGATCAAGTATTTTTATTCACTAGTCTTTATAAAACGATATGTTTCACCAGTGCAACAATAAAAGCGTTACAGCGCTTATCAAAAATCAATATCATAAGACCATTCGATACTGGACAATTGATCTGCAAGATCACATGATCAATGGGTATATTTTGATTTAGATACTTCACGATAAACAACAAGGTAAAACATGACACATACAGCACAAGCACTTAGTACATCTACACCTTATCGCGTTACATTGACAGATCCTTCTGGCCATACTTGGTATGCAGATGAGCCTGAAGATAAAGGTGGTCAAGATACTGCACCCAACCCTGTTCAGTTGGTACTTTCAGCTTTAGGGGCGTGTACAACGATTACTTTAGAAATGTATGCCAATCATAAGGGGATTAAGCTTGAGCATGTTCAGGTCGATTTAGCCTTAAATCCCAATGGTGAACCTGAATCAGGTCAAAATAATATTGAACGTAAAATCATCTTAAAAGGTGAATTTACCGAAGATCAGCATAAACGTTTATTAAAAGTCGCGGAAAGCTGCCCGATTCATAAATTGTTAACGTCAAAGATTTCGATTCAGAGTGAATTAAGTATCGGCTAAGTGGCCCTTACACTAAATTTCAATCACATTCGTATACCATTCCAATGAGCCACTCATCGAAATATCTATTGCTCGGTCGACAATATTTGTGAGCTCATTTGGAATAAATGAATATAAATTTACCCCATCGAAATGAATCCAAAACTCAGGTGGTGGTGTATCAGAACCATCTATAAACCCACCTGTTTCTTTTTCACCCAAACCATCAAACATTGATGAGTGCACATCAAATGCTAATATTTTGCCCTTTAACTTCGCCCAACTTGGCATGTGATGATATTTAACCCGAGCTTGAATAGCCTCTTCAAAATAGGTCTGTACGCGATAAGCATAATCACCGCCACCCAATGCTTGGTCACCATTTTTATTTTTGAAACGTTCCTGTAATGCGCGATATAAAAAATTATATTTTGCGCACTGCCAAAATATTTCTTTTTTATTTAAATTTTCCAAATACCAATATTTAATGTCATTTAATATTTCATCAAAAGCATGAAGTTCGAATTCTTTCTTCATCGCAATACCTTAATCTTTTAATTTTCAATAAAGTACCAGTAATCAGCTATATAATTAGCTGTTTCATTTTTTAGATCAATATAATGAATATGTATCCCTTGCTCTTTTATTTTCTCAGGAATTTTTAATCCCCAGCTTCGAGCCAGACTCATTTCATCTCCTAAAAGATATTTGGAATCATAGCACTCTGCCGATAAGGTATGGGCATTAAAATAATCTTCATCCAGATATAAACAAATTTCACTAGCAAACATATCTGGTTGCACAATGACACATACCACTTTACAAAATCTTGTGCCAACAGGCTTCGCCTCAATTAAATACTGACAAGCATTAATCAGATATTGAGCACATTCAGCCTTTATTTCTTGTTGAGCATGATTTCCTTAAACCATATTCATGGGTACAGGTATCTTCCAATTATAATACCGTTCTTCATTTCCCTCTAAATCAGGGAAATACCCTTTAAAACTTTCACTCCAACCCCGAAGATTTCTTAATTTACGTGGAATTCCCCGTTCTTTTTTATTTGATAATGCAAACCGTCTCATTTTTATATTCCATTTAATCATCATAAAAAAAGCGCCCTAATCAGAGCGCTTTTTTTATACGACTTAATTCGATTAAGCAGTCAATTCTTTAACCGCAGCAACAACCGCTTCAGTGGTAATACCGAAGAATTGGAACAAGTCTTTTGCTGGCGCAGATTCGCCGTAAGTGGTCATACCGATCACTTTGCCGTCTAAACCAACAAACTTCCACCAGTAGTCCACATGAGCCGCTTCAACCGCTACACGTGCACGGATATGCGCAGGCAATACTGCTTCACGATATGCAGCATCTTGCTTCATAAACTCTTCAGCACATGGCATAGACACTACACGTACACCTTCAAGTTGTGCATATGCTTCCATTGCCAATGAAACTTCTGAACCTGTTGCAATGATGATTGCCTTCAATTCACCTTTCTCTTCAGCAAGTACATAACCACCTTTTGCAGCATTTTGAATTTGAGCTTCATTACGTGTTTGGAATGGCAAGTTTTGACGAGAGAAAATTAAAGCTGATGGGCCATCTTTACGTTGAAGTGCCGATTTCCAAGAAATAGCAGCTTCAACTGTGTCACATGGACGCCAAGTATTTAAGTTTGGTGTACCGCGCAATGATGCAATTTGTTCGATTGGTTGATGCGTAGGACCATCTTCACCCAAACCGATTGAGTCATGTGTATAAACATGAATCACACGTTGCTTCATCAATGCAGACATACGTACTGCATTACGTGCATATTCCATAAACATCAAGAATGTTGCAACGTAAGGAACGAAACCACCGTGTAAAGCCACACCATTCGCGATTGCAGTCATACCGAATTCACGAACACCGTAATACACGTAGTTACCCGCTGGGTTTTCTTGTACGCCTTGGCAACCTTTCCAAAGTGTTAAGTTAGAACCCGCCAAATCAGCAGAACCACCTAATAATTCAGGAAGTAATGGACCGAATGCCTGTAAAGTATTTTGGCTTGCTTTACGTGTTGCAATGGTTTCTGCTTTTGCATTGGTTTCAGCAATAAATGCATCTGCTTGTGCAGCAAATTCAGCAGGTAAATCACCATTAATACGACGTAATAATTCAGCTGCGTCAGTTGGATATTTTGCTTGGTATTGAGCAAACAATTCATTCCAAGCTGCTTCAGAGGTTTGACCTTTTGCTTTTGCATCCCAAGCTGCATAAACATCTTCAGGGATAACAAATGAATCTTCTTTCCAGCCCAATGCTTCACGGGTTAAAACGATTTCGTCTTTACCCAATGGCGCACCGTGACAATCTTCTTTACCTTGTTTATTTGGTGAACCTAGACCAATGATCGTTTTACAGATAATGATCGTTGGTTTATTGGTTTCAGCTTTCGCTTCTACAGTCGCTTGACGGATTGCAGCAGCATCATGACCGTCTACACGAAGAACTTGCCAACCATACGCTTTGAAACGTTGTTCAGTATCATCGCTGAACCAACCTTCAACTTCGCCATCAATCGAAATACCATTGTCGTCGTAGTACGCAACAAGCTTACCAAGACCCAAAGTACCTGCAAGTGAACATACTTCGTGAGAAATACCTTCCATCAAGCAGCCATCACCTAAGAAACAGTAAGTGAAATGATCAACAACATTCAAGCCGTCTTTGTTGAACTGAGCAGCTAAAGTTTTTTCAGCTAACGCAAAACCAACCGCATTAGCAATACCCTGACCTAATGGACCAGTTGTTGTTTCGATACCAGGTGCATAGCCATATTCTGGGTGACCTGGTGTTTTAGAATGTAATTGACGGAATTGTTTTAAATCTTCAATAGATAACTCATAACCTGTCAAATGCAATAATGCATATTGCAACATTGAGCCGTGACCATTCGACAATACGAAACGGTCGCGGTTCGCCCATTGTGGGTTCGTCGGGTTATGATTTAAAAATTCACGCCAAACCACATCAGCGATATCTGCCATCCCCATTGGAGCACCTGGATGCCCTGAGTTTGCTTGTTGCACAGCATCCATTGCCAAGACACGAATTGCATTTGCAATACGACGTTCATTTAAAGGGGTTGTCATAAGTCAGAATCCGATTAAATCAATAATATGAGAAAAGATGAGAAATCATCTTTCAAAAACTGCGACTATTGTCTTAAAAAAACGACAGTGGGTAAAGTGCAATACACGATATTTCTTACTTTTCCCGCATTCATTTGGCATTCTGTGGGTAAATGTTCAAGTCATAAACAGAACACTGAGCAATCTAGGAAAAATTTAGACCGTCGATTACAGCTTTATTCATATAAAAAGCACCAAATATCAATTTTACTGATACACATATCAATAAAAACATAATGAAAATAGAATAAATTCCTGCTTTTTAGTCAGCTTGTGCTAGTCCTATCCGCCAAGTCGATGTAACATACTCTGTCTTTTTGAAAATACCAGTGATAGGACGTTCATGCGCGAGTATGCTGTTTTTACTTCAGAATCTGTAAGCGAAGGTCATCCAGATAAAATGGCTGACCAAATTAGCGATGCAATTTTAGATGCAATCCTAAAAGAAGACCCGTATGCGCGTGTCGCTTGTGAAACATTAGTAAAAACAGGTGCGGTTGTTCTTGCTGGTGAAATTACAACGACAGCAAACGTTGACTTTGAAGCAATTGTACGTCAAACCGTAAATGGCATTGGTTATCACCATTCTGATTTAGGTTTTGATGGTTCAACTTGTGCCGTGATCAATATGATCGGTAAACAATCTCCTGAGATTGCACAAGGTGTTGACCGCCAGAAACCTGAAGATCAAGGTGCGGGTGACCAAGGTTTAATGTTTGGTTACGCAAGCCGTGAAACTGATGTACTTATGCCTGCACCAATTTCTTATGCGCACCGTTTAATGGAGCGTCAAGCAGAGTTACGTCGTTCAGGTGCATTACCATGGTTACGCCCAGATGCGAAAAGCCAAGTAACATTTGCTTATGAAAATGGTAAGCCAGTACGTTTAGATGCCGTTGTATTATCAACACAGCACGATCCTGAAATCTCTCAAATTCAGCTTAAAGAAGCGATTATTGAAGAGATCGTTAAGCCGATCATTCCTGCTGAAATGTTTCATGCGGGCACCAAGTTCCACATCAACCCAACAGGTATGTTTGTGATTGGTGGACCTGTAGGTGACTGTGGTTTAACAGGTCGCAAAATTATTGTCGATACTTATGGCGGTATGGCACGTCACGGTGGTGGTGCTTTCTCAGGTAAAGATCCATCGAAAGTTGACCGCTCTGCAGCCTATGCTGGCCGCTATGTAGCAAAAAACATTGTTGCTGCAGGTTTAGCAGACAAATGTGAAATTCAAGTGAGCTATGCAATTGGTGTTGCTGAACCTACTTCGATTTCAATCAATACATTCAATACAGGTAAAGTATCTGACGAATTGATTATTCAACTCGTGCGTGAACACTTCGACTTACGTCCATACGGCATCACGCGTATGCTGAATCTGATCCAACCAATGTATAAGCAAACTGCAGCTTATGGTCACTTTGGCCGCGAAGGTTCAGACTCTGCCTTTACTTGGGAAAAAACTGATAAAGTTGAAACGCTTAAAGATGCAGCTGGATTGTAATCCACACTGCTCTTCCACAAGAAAGCTCGCAATTGCGAGCTTTTTTATTACCCCAAAATTATTTATTCGAATCGGTATTATCTTGTTTAAACATTTCAAACAATGAATTGCTTTGAACTGGCTGATCTTCTTGATGATGCTGAATATATAAATGCGCAAGTTTAATCACGACGACCACTGCGAGACAAGCCGCTACACAAAACATCCACATCCCGTATGGACTACGGATATGATGAGAGCCACAATATGGGCACTCTTTATCTGTTGATGCGACGACCTTGTCACAACATGCACAATGATATTGATATAACATCATTAATTCCTCCTACCACTTATTTTTTATTTTCTTTTTACAACATTTTCAAATGTCACACTTTTATCCTATGAGAAAAAAAATGAGAATTCAATCTAGTTTTCTGACCTATTCATTCAAATTAACAAATTTTTATGACAATTTGATTAGATTCCAAAGCCCAAGAAAATCTTGAGACGGTTAAGATTATTTTGATCTTTCACATAATTTGATAAAATAGTCTTTTGAAATTGTGGAATACATCATGACCGAATTAATTAATAAAGGTGGATTTCGCGAGCGTGCAAATCGTAGTCGCAAATACAAACAATCAGAAAATGAAGTCACTACACTTCAAGCAAGCCAGTATCAACCGCAAAACAAAGCGGAAGTTAACCCAACTCCGACTTCAAAACAAACACAAGCTCAGCAAGATAAAAAAGATGAGATATAAAAAAAGCACACGCTATCGGTGTGCTTTTTTATCTACATTGAACTGAATTAGTTTACATCTTTAAATTCAATTTTCTTTTGATCAGGCTTCACTTCACGTGCTTCACCATCAATAATGGTTGAGTCACGATATTGACCACCACCTTGCTGGTTTTGCATATCCTGCATCTGACGCATCAGATCTGCAAATGGATTTTGTCCTGCAGCACCTGCACCGCCGCCCATTCCACCCATCATTTTATCCATCATGGCTTGCTGACGTTTTGCCATAGTTTTCATCAGTGCATTGCGGAATGCCGTTTGAACAGGTGGAATTAATACTAATACCGCCAATACATCTGAAATTAAACCAGGAACCATGAGCAAAAAACCAGCCATTGCAAGTGCAAGTTTTTTGGTCACTGCTGGATCAGCACCTAATTGCCCTGTCATCTGCATTTGTTGTAACTGCGGCATAATACCTGAGGTACTTGAACGAACAAGATTTAAACCAATAAAGAATGCGATGATGAACCAGAAAAAGACATACCACATACTTCCAACGAGGTCGCCCACGCCAATCCAAACTAAAACTTCAGCAATTGTGCCAAATACCACGATAAGAAGTAGATTCATGTCAAATCTCTAAAATTAAAACCTTGTGCAATCTTGATGAATCAATCCTGACACAACAAATAAAATAAACTCAATAAACTAATTGATGGGTACATTTCTTAATTTATCAAGTCTAATATGAAAGCTTGTATAAAAAAGCTCCCAAAATTGAGAGCTTAGACAATCTACTTTAAAAATTAACCACAAGTTGCTTGAGTAATTTTTTTAGACTTAGGGTCAATCGTTACGGTCACACGGTTTTCACGATAATCCATCGTAACAGGCTGGTTTGGTCCAACACTACGTACAATTTCAGACTTGGTTTTTTGTTTGATTTGCTCTTCGCTTAGTCCAGACTGACCAATTAACTTGGTCGCTTCATCTGCTAGACATTTAGGTTGACTCGCGCGGAAAAGCTCCCACTCTTCAACCACTTGACCGTTCGGTAACTTACAGTATCCAACCTGACCATTGGCTTCATTTTTTATTTCTAACTGGCCGCCTTGCTCTACGCAATATTTGCTTGCAGGGTTTGCCATACCAATTTTTGGTGGTGTCATATCTTTATTTGGTGTTGCTGAACATGCTGCCAATGAGGCTACAATTGCACCTAAGACTAAGATCTTTTTCATAATTTGAATTCTAAGAAAGTAAAAAGTAAAGATAACAAAATTATTTAGATTATTATGTCTATGATTTGAAACAAAAACATAGGCTATAGTAGGTATTACATAGAAACACAGCAATGGTCATTTTCAATCACCACATAATTTAGTGTCAATCAAACCTGACAGGTCTAAATTTGGGCAGTTGAGAAAAATTTATTGAATAATGATGTATTCCAACCGAATCGCCTCATCGACCAAATAATGCTCTTTAATAATATAAAAGTAAGGTCGTGTATCCACCCACTCATCCATTGCCATAATAGCTTGCGTATACCCCGTTGCAGCTGAAAAATCTTTGACTTGTACAATATCCATGGATTTCATCCTTTTTACTTCTTCGAATACATGATCTTTATCCATCTATAGAAAAAAATCAAATCAATCAATTTGATTAGCTCATTCATTTTCTATAAACCATTATCATGTATTGCTAAACAACATAAAAATGCCTCTAATTTAAGAGGCATTTTTTATTACTTTATGATAAATCAGTATTTAAAACGAAACCATTTTCCCTGGATTGAGCATCCCAGTAACGCCATACCAACCTTTTGACATTGGAATCGCCAATGGCGCCAATAGGCGACCAAATAAAATATCGCTGTGCTGAATTTTGGTGAGCATTGCATAATCGGTATTCTTACCCGAAAAATCATCAGCAATTGCTTTACCAATACGCACTGTTTGCGCCACACCATGCCCACTCCAACCATGCACTGCATAAATTGGATACTTATTTCCAAACTTACGATTATCAGTCGCGCCATTCATGGTTAGATCACTGACCCCACTCCAACAGAAATCCATCTCAACATTGTTTAACTGTGGAAACACCTTATTGACTCGCCCCAGCAAATATTGATTAATGTGCCCTACACTCCAGCTCGTACCTGTTCCTTGCCCACCAAAAAGCAATCTATTATTCGAAACACCCCGATAATAATCAATCTGTAACTGCGTATCGTAAACAGGATGATCTTGTGGCAATAATTCAGTGATGGGCACATCTAATGGTGCCGTAACTGCAATATAAGTATGGAATGGAATCGCGGTCTGCTTTTTTTCTGGCAATAATTTAAATGCATTATGATGCACAGCAATCACGACACTTTTACGTGCTTTTATCACGCCAGTTGCTGTTTGAACATAAATACCATCTGCTTGCTCAGAAATTGAATTGACTTCGGTTTGTTCAAAAACTTGGCCTCCGTTTTTACAAAAGCCATGTACCAAAGCACGGTTTAGCGCCAAAGGATGAATATGCCCACCTAAATCATCCACCAAACCACCTTTATATAGGTCAGACTTGATCAATGCTTTTAATTCATATTCACCGACCACTTTAGTGTGATCTTCCCCCAAATACTTTCGAGCATCTGCACCTTGAGTCAAAGCAATCAAATGCCCCTCATGCACAGCAGCGGTAATATGTCCACGCTTACGCGCTAAATTTACATCATACTTTTCTGCGATCTGATCAATTAAAGTCATCGCTTCAGTAGAGGTAAAATGCCAAAGTTTTTTTGCATCTTCATAACTAAAGCGCTTAATCATCTCTTCGGCTTCCCAGCGTGCTAGGCCAGGTGTAAGCTGTCCACCATTTCGACCTGAGGCTGCAGAACCAATACGATTCTTTTCAACCAAAATCGTATCAATACCCTGCTCAGCCAAATGTAATGCGGCTGAAGCACCGAGTAATCCTCCACCGATAACCACTACATCACATTCTTGATCCGCTGTTAAAGTATCAAAACAATGCCAGTCCTCTAAAGAGCTTTCATAATAATTTGCAGGATGGTCAAACTGCCCATGCTTTGGGTTGACCCAGCTCCACTCATTAGAGTTTTTATATGCTTTGCTTTCTTTAAATACAACATCATCTAAATGCGTTGGTTTTTTTATATCGCCATACATTTGAAATTCACCTAAAAACAATTGATTACTCAATAATGGACAAAGCTTATCCCAACAAGAATGAACAATAAAACTAGAATCTTTCAATAATTTTGATAGGTTAACAACATGAGAGAACTTTAAGCATTGGACAGCAATACATATTTTTGTGTTTTTAAATATAAGGAAAAATTTTTGAATTGATAATTTTACTGAAATAGATGAGCTCAAATTTAAAAAAGCACCCGAAGGTGCTTTTCTCTCTCATAAGCTCGTTGCAATCAATACCACAAAGCTGAATAACAACGTACCTAAAGATCTTTTACAATGTACATGAACTTCTTGCTCAAACCCTTGAGCATACGGCTCCAAGTTTTCCATAACTCTCACGCTCATTAAATGTACTACACTTATTAATTTGCCTAACAAATCAATAGAAATAAATTAGCAAAAAGTCGTATATCTCGCTAGTGCAATTTTTCAACCAAATGGTGAATTTATGACAAAAATCGGCAGTTAATACAAAATAATTTAAAAAAGCGCGCCTTAAGAATCCAAAATATGAAGGTATAAAAAAGCCCACCAAAGTGAGCTTTTTTTATATATCGTGCTTAGTTTTAAGCAACAACAGTGATACCACTTGCTTGAGGGCCTTTTTTACCTTCAGTAATCGTAAAAGATACGCGTTGACCTTCATGTAGAACTTTGAAACCACTGCTTTGGATTTCGCTGAAATGAGCAAAAACGTCTTGTCCAGAGTCTGCATGAATAAAGCCAAAACCCTTAGTTTCGTTGAACCACTTAACTGTACCAGTCACAGTATTAGACATATATTTAAACCTATTTTAAAAAATTTGGGGCGCTTAGCAGCGAGCAACTTGGAATCATAAACTCTGAGAGGAAATCAGATAAAACGAAAGGTTTATCTACAACTATGAGATGCAAGATTTTCTGAATCAACAGCGTTATTCTTCTAGTTAGCATTCACTATACACGACTTTACATTTTTCACGCAATCTCAATCTCGACTCAAACCTCTTTTTCCAAGACCTGACCGAGCATTAAAGACGAATAAATATTTTATTTTTATATTAATTTTCATAAGCTTAAAATTGCAGCTACTATTTTAAATTCTAAAATCTGATACTTATATAAAATTTTAACATATTATTTCATGCTATTTTGACCTCAAACAGCAAACACATGTTCATCATTTTGTTTCGTTTTATATGCTTTACACCTATTTCCAAGCACAAAAAAAGCCCACATGTTGTGAGCTTTTTTTTCACTGGTCTAAAGTACTTAGATAACAGTAATAAGAGTTGCTTGTGGTCCTTTTTTACCTTGACCAAGAACAAACGAAACGCGTTGGCCTTCATTCAAAACTTTGAAGCCTTTGCTTTGGATTTCACTGAAATGAGCGAAAACATCTTCACCAGAATCAGCTTGAATGAAACCAAAACCTTTAGTTTCGTTGAACCACTTAACAGTACCAGTAACTGTATCAGACATACTTTTAAACCTTTTAAACTTTGTTCATTTATGAGTTAGATCAAAATTTTTCAATAATGACCTAACACAATCTATCGTTATTAGATAGATACTACAAGTGCAAGAACTGTTTATGTTAATCGATAAAGCTGATTAACATCTGTATAGAAGCTTTTCCCGTCTAAATTAAAGTCAATTTCTTGACCAGATTCCAACAGTACTTTCTTTCCAACCTCTACCCACTTTGAACCGTTCAACGTATTTTGCTGACGTTTCAATGGGATAATTCTCACACAAATTTCATTGCCATTGCTGGCTTTGGCTACACGCCATTCATTAATAATTTTTAACACAAAATCACTCATTCCTGAGCTCAAGTGATCGATTTTGTTTACTATAACGCTAGACAGATGAGAGATAACAACTACATTTCTAGAATCTAATAATTTTTAGCTTTATTTAGGTTTATTTCAGCTAACTTTATTACTGTCTATTCTTTTAGACAGTAACCTTAAATACATCACAGAGCATAACTAATTTAATTCGGTTGGTAGCGGGAGCTGGATTTGAACCAACGACCTTCGGGTTATGAGCCCGACGAGCTACCAGACTGCTCCATCCCGCACCGACGAGTTAGCTTTATACGCACATCTCCCCCACAATGCAAATTATTTTTATAAAAATCGCTTAATTTATCAATTAATGTCTAAATTACATACAAAACGTTCAAAACTCACTCTTACTCAATGTGATTGAATCAAACTTGCTAATACCCCCGAAAGTTTCAGAAATGGAATAAATCAACTAAGATTCGCTCAATAAAACAACTATTTCTTTATAATTCAAAATTCTACAAAAATATTATGCAGTACAAAGCCCATTATGTAACAATATCAACATCCTTTCATTTATATAGTGCTTCATGTCATTAATTATTGGTATTGATCCCGGTTCACGCATAACGGGTTACGGAATTATCGAAAAAGATGGCAACAAGTTACGTTTTGTCGATGCAGGGACGATTCGTACTGAAACACAAGAAATGCCTGAACGTTTGAAACGTATTTTTGCTGGTGTAGAACGTATTGTTAAATTTCATGGCCCTACTGAAGCAGCCGTAGAGCAAGTGTTTATGGCACAAAACCCGGATTCAGCCTTAAAGCTCGGTCAGGCTCGTGGTGCGGCAATCGCTGCACTGGTAAATCTAGATTTACAGGTCGCAGAGTACACAGCACGTCAAATTAAGCAGTCTGTTGTCGGTTATGGCGCTGCTGAAAAAGAACAAGTACAGCTTATGGTAATGCGTTTGCTTAATTTAACCATCCAGCCCCAAGCAGACGCAGCGGATGCGCTTGCCGCAGCAATTTGTCACGCTCATGCGTCAGGCAGTATGAGTAAAATGGCAGTACTCAATGCCTTAGGTGGTATGGCACGCGGCCGTAGCCGTTCGAGTAGCAGACGCCGTTAAATTAGGAACAAACTAATATGATTAAAAGTAATCTATTAGATAAGACCATCAAGCCTTATATAGACTTTAAAGAAAAGTTGGGAAATTTGATTAAAGGGTACGGCTTTGTCCCCATTTCTTATTATGCTGACTCTAAGAAAGAAATTGCCCACAAAATTCTCCCTATATTACGATCATATAGAAAATTAATTATTAAAAAAGACAATATATCTCTACCTACATGGGTTGTAGACTCAAAGTATTCTCAAGATTTCAGTGATGATGAGCTAAATTACATCTGGTTAGACTATCTAAATAAAATGATTCTTGCTTTTGAGTTAGTCTTGGCAGGAAATCATAGTACAGAGGCTGAAAAACAAATCGAGGAAGGTTTGAGATTATTTACAAGCTATTATCAGCATTTATGGGATTAACCTAAAAGCAATCTAGTTAAAAAAATCTAACTCCCCCCTCACCACCATTAATAAAAATTATTGGTTCACGACTTTATAAATCATTTTCCCCATTTCATGCGCTTGTAGCCCCCTTACTCCACCCTCTGCTAAGAGATCACCTGCCTGCGCATGTAAGTTCACGATTTCATGTAATGCGATTCGCTCACGAAGTTGGGCTTTTAAACTGGCAATCATGCCTGCAAGTACATCCCCCATGCCACCTGTGCCCATACCTGCATTACCTTGCCTACAAATAAATAATTGTTCTTCTAACGTTAAACTGCCTGCACCTTTTAACACCCACTGACCTGCATACTTTTGTTGCAGTTGCTGAATCGCTGTAATTCGATCTTGCTCAATGTCAGCAGCAGTACATCCCAATAAGGTTGCAGCTTCACCTGAATGCGGGGTTGCATATAAGTGATTATTTAATTGTTGCGGATATTTTGCCAAAAACCAGAGTCCATCTGCATCTAGTACAACCTCTAAATGAGAATTTTGATTGAGTAACGCAAACCATTGCTGATAAATATGTTCAGCCCATTGATCCCGTCCTAAGCCCATTCCGAAACATACGGCATCGACCTGTTTAAGTAACCTCTCAATATCTTCTTGATCTAAGCTGTTAATATCTCGCACCATAATATTGGGTGCACGCGCCAAAATGGCTTGATGATGTTTTGCATGACAAATGACACTGACTTTACCAGCCCCTGCATGGAAGGCAGCTTCAGCGGACATGATCACGGCACCGCCCATGTCTGCATGTCCACCAACAACCAGCACATGCCCATAGCTTCCTTTATGTCCAAAAGCCTGACGTTTCGGCAAAACGATTTTTTCAGGCGACAAATAAGCAAGTGCTTTTAATTCTTGGTCAACTGGAATCAAACTCAGCAAATGTAGTTTCCCTACATACTCCTTGCCTTGACCAGTAAATAAACCTGCTTTGTAACCCAGAATCGTAAAGGTTAGATCAGCTTGCACAGCACAGGGCAAAGCTTGTCCAGTATTGGCGTTGAGTCCACTAGGGATGTCAATCGAAACTTTTAAACCTGTTTGTGCATTGAATAGTTGAATAATATCCTGCCAGTTTGGATCTAGCATTCGGTTGAGACCAATGCCAAATAAGGCATCAATATGACAATCAAAAGTGGGGAGTTTCTGATGAACAACATTTTCAGATAAAAGATAATCAACACTTTGAATATCAACTTGATTGGACTGTGCATAATCTGCTGCTTGTTTTAAATCTACAGATTGACCCAGTTCAGTTGCATAAACAGTGATACAAAACCCCTGCTGTTTCAGAAATGCAGCAATATAATATCCATCTCCCGCATTATTGCCTTGTCCGCACCAAACAGCGATCTTTCGAGTTTTGCTCTGCTTAAATTGCTCGATAAGGTGCTGTGATATCGCCCATGCCGCCTGCTGCATCAGCCCTAAAGATGAATTTTGCTGAGCAAACCAACGTTGCTCCCATGCTTGAATACTTTGGCTATGGTAAACTACAGCTTGCATGTTTTCCCCTTTATTATCGGTTTATGGCTTCTAGCACTCCATCTCAAACACAGTCTCAAAAAATCGAGCTACAACAGCTTGACCCTGAGGCGCTTAAAGCATGGATAAAAACTCAGGCTTTAGAATTGGGTTTTTCTGATTGTGTCATTGCCAAACCAGATGCTCAAGATCAAATGCCACGTTTCAAAGAATATTTAGAACGGGGTTATCATGCAGATATGCACTATTTAGAAGAAAACCTAGAAAAACGTGCTGACCCAACCTTGCTTGTGCCTGGGACTAAAAGCATTATTTGTGTGCGTATGAACTATCTTGTGGCATCCCCCAAGCCCCGTTATGTACCATTTGAACCAAATTCGGCCATTATTGCGCGCTATGCACGTGGCCGTGATTATCATAAAGTCATGCGTGGACGTTTAAAAACCTTAGCGACTCGTATCAAAGAAAAAGTCGGTGATTTTGAATCGCGTCCTTTTGCCGATTCTGCCCCTATTTTTGAAAAATCGCTGGCTGAAAGCGCAGGGATGGGATGGACGGGTAAGCATACTTTGCTGATCCATAAAAAATCTGGGTCTTTTTTTGTTTTAGGAGAACTATTTACTTCTCTAGAACTGCCTTTTGATCAACCTGCAACTGCACATTGCGGTTCATGTACTGCCTGCATCGATATTTGCCCGACACAGGCAATTGTGGAACCTTATATGCTAGATGCAAGGAAGTGTATTGCATACTTAACCATTGAATATAAAGGGATCATTCCCGAGGAATTACGCTCAGGCATTGGCAATCGTATTTTTGGTTGTGATGACTGTCAGTTGATTTGTCCTTGGAATAGCTTTGCCAAAAAAGCGTCCATTCCCGATTTCGACCCGAGACATCGCTTAGATGACATCAGCTTGTTAGAGATTTGGCAATGGGATGAAGCGACTTTCTTAACCAATACCGAAGGCAGTCCAATCCGCCGTACAGGTTATCAATCCTTTAAACGCAATATTGCAATCGGTCTGGGAAATGCTCCATACTCAGCAGAAATCGTCACTCAATTGCAAGAAGCAAAAACGTTGCACGATGACATCGTCAATGTACATATAGATTGGGCAATTCAACAGCAGTTGCAGCAAATAAACGTACACTGAATAGAAAAATGGTGTTTTTTGCCCTTTGGCTTTGGCACGATTTCTGTATGATGAATCTCAATGTCTGTAATCAATCATCATGGATATAACAATGACTTTACGTAATGACTGGACTCGTGATGAAATCCAAGCCTTATATGACCAACCTTTTTTAGACTTAGTATTTCAAGCACAAGGCGTTCATCGTCAACATTTCCAAGCAAATGCGATTCAGGTCAGTACCCTGCTTTCGATTAAAACAGGGAAATGTCCAGAAGACTGTAAGTATTGCTCACAATCTGCTCGTTACGATTCTAAGTTAGAAGCAGAAAAGCGTATTGCCGTTGATAAAGTTATTCGTGAGGCCCTTGCAGCAAAAGAATCTGGTTCATCACGTTTCTGTATGGGCGCTGCTTGGCGTAATCCACATGAGCGTGATATGCCTTACGTGCTTGAAATGGTACGTGAAGTGAAAGCATTAGGTCTAGAAACCTGTATGACTTTAGGTATGCTCAACCAATCACAAGCTGAACGCTTAAAAGACGCAGGCCTAGATTATTACAACCATAATTTAGATACATCACGTGAATACTATTCTCATATCATCAGCACACGTACTTTTGACGATCGTCTGGATACGCTAGATCATGTCCGTCAAGCAGGTATGAAAGTATGTAGTGGTGGTATTGTGGGCTTAGGTGAAAGCCGTAATGACCGTATTGGTCTATTACATGAGCTTGCTACCATGCCAGTACACCCTGAATCTGTGCCAATTAACATGCTAGTTCCAATTGAAGGCACACCTTTGGCTGATGTAGAAAAACTTGATGTGACTGAATGGATCCGTACCATTGCTGTAGCGCGTATTATCATGCCACACAGTTATGTTCGCCTCTCTGCTGGTCGTGAATCATTAAGTGATTCTGACCAAGCGCTTGCCTTTATGGCAGGTGCAAACTCACTCTTCTCAGGTGATAAATTACTTACGACGCCAAATGCGGGTGAAGGCAAAGATCAGGTTCTATTTGCTAAATTAGGTTTAACTGCGGAAAAACCGAAACCAACCGTTGCAGAACTCTCTGTCGATGCCATGAGTGCATAAGCAAAAAAGCCTTGTCATCTGACAAGGCTTTTTTTAGATATGATTAAATTGATGTGACCAAAATGCCATATTTAGCATTTAAAAACATTCCAATACGGATGATATCAACACCTGCTGCATGGGTTACTGACAGTTCTTGGCTATGCACATCAAAATGAAATGAATCAAAAATGTCTTGATGTTGCATCAACCATGCAATCGTATCAGCAATACTCTCATCAACAGTATATGTTTCTGATTTAAAATCCTTATTCATAGCACTATGTTATATCTTCACTTGATCTTTCCATCATAGCGGATTGATAACGTTAGTGCAGCTTGTAAAAAAAACACTTAGTAAAGGACATTGCTCACTAAGTGTGTAAAACGGGAATATACATCTAAAGACTTAAGCCGCTTGTGGGCTTACAATCGTTTGACCTGCTTTTAAGCTTTCAACTGCCTTTGTATTAAACGCCAAAGTCAGTACATGGTTATCTAAGTGAACATGATAAGACTGAATCAATGACTGCTGCCCTTCATCTGTTTCAAGCACGTATTCATCTGCAATATTTAAAATACCCTCTAAATTGGTCGTACTAGAGGCACGATCGTGACTAAATAAATCATAAATCGTCTGCAAATTAAAGCTGGTCTGCTGTTCCGTTGGGTGACTTTTTAAATAACTTTCTAGGAATAAAACAAACTTGTGTGCAAAGAAATAGTAGTTTGGTTTGTGGGTATAAAGCATGTTCATTGAAAGCTCCTTTCGGCGTTTTTTTCATCTAATCATGACTAAAAAACTAAGGATTTAACCTTAAAAGATTCTTAAAAGAACTTTGAGCTTTTTGTAAACACACTTAACAATCATTCTAAAAACTTGATTATTCATCTAAATTATTTTTTTCACTTTTGTTAATCAAATCACATAAAAATACAATTTCCGCCACAAATAGATCAAAAAATAACCATACAGCCCATTTTTTATGAAAGGAAAAAACAATCAGTCTTAAGCAATTTTAAACAAACTGATTGGTAAAATAAGTTTTGCATAAAGCAAAAACTTTTTATATCAACAACTTATTAACCATCGGAAAATTAGATTAAAAGCACTACAAATAATGTGATGCAGTTTGCATTTTTAAAACCTAGTGATATATATTTCGCACATTACTTGTTCAGCGCAAAAATCCAACTGAGAAGTAATTTTAATTCAAACTTTTAGCCGATGTGTTCGAGAAATTATTATGAAAAAACTTGCTTTGATCGCTACTCTTTCAGTTGTTGGTATCGCTAACGCTCAAGCTGCAGATGGAACGATTACAATTAATGGTCTAGTAACAGACAAAACTTGTGACATCGTGACTCCAGCGGGTAAAGACTTTACTGTAACGCTTCCTACTGTATCTAAGCAAACTCTTGCTAACGCAGGTGCAGTTGCTGGTCGCACACCATTCCAAATCAACTTAGGTAACTGTTCAGAAGGTAAAGTTGCAACTTACTTCGAACCAGGTGCAACTGTTGACTTCAATACTGGCCGTTTACTTAACCAAAACGCTGCTGGCGCGAAAAACGTTGATGTTCAATTACTTGGTAACAACAACCAAGTAATCCCAGTGCTTGCTGCTGGTAGCAACGGTGCTCAAGCTAACTCACAATGGGTTGACGTTGTAGAAGGCGGTACTGCTGACCTTAACTACTATGCTGAATACTATGCAACTGGCGCTTCTACTGCTGGTGAAGTAAATACTTCAGTTCAGTACACTATTATTTATCAATAATCTTTGATAAATGTTGCGAATTTCTAGGTTTCTAGAAATTCGCAGTTGTACACTTCACGCAATCATAGAGTAAATTTAAATGGCACTGAACAGTTACAATTTTTTGCTTGGTTTAACGATGTCGTCGGCTTTAATCGCAAGTCAATCACATGCAGAAATTATTTTGCATGGTACTCGCGTTATTTATCCATCTGATGCTCGTGAAGTGACTTTGCAAGTCAGTAACAATGGTTCTAAGCCATCGCTTGTTCAAGCATGGATTGACGAAGGTGATGCTAAAAGTACACCGGATCAGTCTAAAGTTCCATTTATGATTACCCCTCCTATTTCGCGTGTTGATCCAACGAAGAGCCAATCTCTTCGTATTACTGCATTACCCAATGCAGCACAATTAAATCAAAAACAAGAAACTGTTTTTTGGCTGAATGTTTTGGATATTCCACCAAGACCAACAGCAAACAGTAAAGACGCTGTACCTGATAATTTTTTACAGCTTGCAATCCGCTCACGCATTAAATTTTTCTACCGTCCTGCAAGCATTAAAGCTGATTCCAATCTCGCTGGTGAAAAATTGCAATGGGCTAAAAGTGGTCAAACACTGATTGTAAAAAATCCAACGCCGTTTCACGTCACTATGACTGCGGTGTATCAGCAAAATGCAGGTAAACCTGTTGATTTGCTGCCTAAAGGTTTGATGCTACCACCTTTTTCAGAGGACAAAATCCAATTGAAAGCTGGTAATACTGAAAAACTGAGCTATGTAAACATTAATGATTACGGTGGTCGTATCGAACACCAGATCAAGCTTCAATAACAAACAAATTTATTTCCAATCAATAAATGATTTTGTACCTATCCTTGAATAGGCGAACGGATTATGTCAAAGAAAAATGCAACAGCTAAATTCTTGAAGCGTCGTATTTGTTATTACCTTACTTCAGGGGTAGTTACAATCACGATGCCTATGGCTGTTTATGCAGTAGAACAGACAGCAGAACAAGCACCACCAATGGAAGCAGAATTTGACTCTGTTTTCTTAATCGGTGATGCACAAAAACTTGATATTTCTCGTTTTAAATATGGTAACCCAGTTTTGCCTGGTGAATATAACGTTGACGTTTATATCAATGGTAACTGGTTTGGCAAAAGAAGAATGATGTTTCGTTCAGCAGAACAAAACAAAAATGCCTTTACCTGTTTTACTTCCACCTCATTACTTGAATATGGCGTAAAACAAGACGTTCTTGTGAACCGTACTGAATCCGCTGCGCCAAATGCATGTTACAAAATTGAAGAATGGATCGAAAACGCCTATTACGATTTTGATACTTCACGTTTGCGTATTGATATTTCGATTCCACAAATCGCATTGCAAAAAAATGCGCAAGGTTACGTTGATCCAAGTATTTGGGATCGTGGTGTAAATGCTGGATTTTTATCTTATAGCGGTAGTGCCTATAAAACCTTTAACCGTTTAAATGACAATAAAGAAACCACCAATGCCTTCATGGCGATTACTGCTGGTGCAAACATTGCGGGTTGGCAACTTCGCCACAATGGTCAGTGGCAATGGCAAGATGGCGCTCAAAGTGAACTAGATTCAAATACTAAAAAGAAATCAAATTACGAATCTACAAGTACCTATTTACAACGTGCCTTCCCTCAGTATCGAGGAGTTGTAACCTTAGGTGATAGCTTTACCAATGGTGAGTTATTTGACTCATTCGGTTACCGCGGTTTAGATTTTTCAAGCGATGACCGTATGCTGCCAAATAGTATGCTTGGCTATGCGCCACGTATTCGCGGTAATGCAAAAACCAATGCTAAAGTAGAAGTTCGCCAACAAGGTCAGTTGATTTATCAAACTACGGTAGCGCCTGGTAGTTTTGAAATTAATGACCTCTACCCTACAGGTTTTGGTGGAGAACTCGAAGTTTCGATTATTGAATCAAATGGCGAAATACAAAAACTTGCCGTTCCTTATGCATCTGTTGTGCAAATGTTACGTCCTGGGCTCAGCCGTTACTCAGTCACTGCGGGTGAATTCCGCGACCGTGATATTGATTTAACGCCATGGGTTACACAAGGTAAATACCAACGCGGTATTAATAACTATTTAACAGGCTATACAGGTTTTCAAGTAGCGGAAGACTATAGTGCTTTGTTATTAGGTGCAGCAGTTGCAACACCGATTGGTGCTGTCTCATTCGATATTACCCAGTCAAATACAGATTTTGACAAACAAGGTTCGCAATCTGGACAAAGTTTCCGTTTAAGTTATAGCAAACTTATTTCACCGACTAACACCAACTTAACGTTGGCAGCCTATCGTTATTCGACTGAAAACTATTATAAGTTACGTGATGCCCTACTGATTCGTGATCTTGAAGATAAAGGTGTAAATACCTTTGCTGTAGGTAAACAGCGTAGTGAATTCCAAATCACCCTAAACCAAGGTTTACCTGAAGGTTGGGGTAATATTTATATGGTTGGTTCTTGGAATGACTATTGGAACCGTAATGAGACCAGCCGCCAATATCAAATTGGTTATAGCAACAATTATCATGGTTTAACCTACGGTCTTTCTGCGACCAATCGTCAGATCGAATACGGTTCAAGCAGCACCCAAACACGTGATACAGAATATTTAATGACTCTTTCTTTCCCAATCAATTTCAGAAAGAATTCTGTTAACGTCAATGCAAACGCTTCTGAAAACAACCGCACAGTTGGTATGAGCGGCATGGTTGGTGATCGTTTCAACTACGGTGCTTCTGTATCTCACCAAGACAGACAGAACCCGAGCTTCAACGTTAATAGTCGTTATCGTACAAACTTTGCCACAGTGGGTGGTTCTTATAGTATCGCTGATTCATATCAACAAGCGATGCTCAGTGTCAGCGGTAGCGTTGTTGCTCATTCAGATGGCATCCTGTTTGGCCCAGAACAAGGTCAAACCATGGTACTGGTGTATGCGCCAGATGCGGCAGGTGCCAAAGTCAACAACACCGTTGGCCTCAGTGTGAATAAGTCTGGTTATGCTGTTATTCCTTATGTAACACCATACCGTTTAAATGACATCACACTTGACCCACAAGAAATGTCGACCAATGTTGAATTAGAAGAAACCAGCCAGCGTATTGCACCTTTTGCTGGTGCGATTGCAAAAGTTGATTTCTCGACCAAGAAAGGCTATGCCATCTACATTAATACCAAAACAGCAACAGGTGAAAGCTTACCATTCGCTGCACAAGTCTTTAATACTAAGGATGAATCTGTTGGTATCGTGGCACAAGGCAGCATGGTGTATTTACGTACTCAAGAGCCAAAAGGTGATTTGTATGTAAAATGGGGCGATGAAGCCAATGAACAATGCCATTTCAGTTATGATGTTACAGCACAACTTTCTAACGATCAGCAAAGCATGATCATGTCTGAGGCCGTATGCAAATGAAAAAATTACTATTAAGCAGTGCCTTGGTTGCTGTAGGTTTTGGTATGAATACAGCAGCTCAAGCTGCTTGTTCAACTAGCGCGGGTTTCAGAACAATTGACGTCTCCATGCAAGTTGGTCGAGTTGTAGTTCGACCAAGTGACCCCGTTGGTAAAGTCTTAGTTAAATCTCTTTTTGAAATTCGTCCTGATTCTAGAACAACATATACTTGTAATAGTAGCGATATGATGGTCGCACGGTTACTACAAAATTATGCAATTAGTCCACTGGGCGATAATATCTATTCAACCAATATCCCAGGTATTGGAATTCGTCTTTATCGAGAAGCTTTTAACGCAACGAATTTCTCAGGATATTATCCTTATACCCGATCTGTACCAAGTACTCGTATTAGCCTTGCCGAGGGCTATTTCGTTGTTGAAATTGTGAAGACAGCAGAAAATACAGGCTCAGGAACATTAGTGCCTGGTGTTTATAGTACTTATTATGCTGGAAACAGGAATGATCGCCCTTTCTTAACCAGTACTGTTTACGGTAACGCTATTACGATTGCTTCTTCTTCTTGTGAATGGAGAGGTGATATTAATAAAGCAGTACAACTTCCAACAGTGATGAAATCAGGCTTTAAAGGAATTGGTTCTACTCAAGGCGAGCAATCTTTTGAACTAAATATTCTCTGTAATGGTGGTGAAAACCAAACAGGTTATGAAGAAAAGAACCTTATTAGTTTAACCTTTGATTACCAACAAGAAGGCAATAACACTCAGGTTTTAAAGAATCTTGAGCCAAACTCGACTAAAGCAAATGGTGTTGGTGTTCAACTTGTATGGAATTATCAGAATAAAAATCAAGTTATTGGCTTAGGTAATAAATTAGAGCTAGGAACAGTGAAATCGAACCAAACCGTTCAATACAATGTTCCACTAACAGCTCGTTATTATCAAACTGCAGCCAATGTCACTGCGGGTAAAGTCCGTGCTATGGCTACAGTGACCATTCAATACGATTAATCTTTTAAAAGACCTCTTCTCAAACGAGAGGTCTTTTTTTTATAAAACTCAAAAAAAATACATATAAGTTATTAATTTTAAAATTAATAATTACAGGATTACTCGCATTTAATTTTTGATAAAAACCGTAAATAACACACCAGAGGAATAAGCAATGAAAAAAATGAGTATATTTGCACTTAGCCTAGCTTTGCTAGGCTGTGGTGAAAATCAAAATGGTTCACAAAATAATGCCAATACTCAACCTACAGCAGCAACAACCACAAGCTTTAGTTTACGCAATTTTAGCCAACCACAAACATGCCAATATAACTTTGACGCTACACAGCAAGATTATAATGATTCATGGAACAATCAAAATTCAGATTATCTGATGGGTGTATTTCCTACAAGCAATGGACAAAAGTTTAGCTTCACTGTTGCCCCACCTTATTTTACAGACTATTACCCTGAAGAAAATTTAACTCTTAATTATTTTGACTTCTTAGCAGCAAATAAGAAAAGATTGCAAACATCAGGCGACAATGAAGGATTTCGCCCTCCATTTCTAGATAGTTCAGGTGATCTACCTTTACCTAATACAGGGATTCTTGCTTTAGAAATGCAAATAGACATTCCCGCAGCCCCACTTAACGGTAGTTACTATGGCGAACCTAAGTCATCATATTCAACAGATATCAATTTTAGTGGTGAAACCGATAATGGCTATATCGTAAAATCCCTTTATTCATTTGCAGCAGGTAGTGCTGATCCAGATTTTGGTGAAAATCCTCCATTTGTATTATTTACTCTCGGTTACCAGAAGAACGATAATACTGAATATAATTCAACAGCTTATTACTACAATAAATTGACCGAGTATCAAAGCAAATATCATCGCGTAGGTATCTATATCAACCAAAATACCAAACAGGTCGGTTTTATTGTCAATGGTGTTGATCAGGGGTATCAAGGAACACTCCCTGCCCCATTGAAAAATATAGGTTTTGATATTCGTAGTTGGGTTGGTTCTGATAAGGATGGTGTATTCTCAGACAAACTTGCGGGACTTGAATTTTCATCTGAGTTGATCACGGACCGAAATGCCCTACAATTCAGTTACCCTCAAGGCACAACGGACATGTGTGGCAATGTAATTTAGTCTAGCTTAGTGTCACAAAAGCCTAATCGTCGATTAGGCTTTTTTTCTTACCCCAAATAGCAATCGCATAATTCTCCCGTAACAATGGTATGCCTAAGTTCCATATTTGAGTTTTAAAATATGCTACAACAGTCGCATAATGCATACTAGACAGGTCAGGTTTTTAAATTCTCATTAAAACAAAAATATGTGACACGATTAACAAAATAAATTTACTATATTGATTATCAATTTAAAAATAAAACTTTAAATAGATCACACTTTAAATAACTATTTAATCAATATTGAATTTTAATATTGCCTTAATAATAAATTCCATGTTAATTAATGCTTAATACATTTATAAAAGGCAATAAACATGTATAAAAAAATTTATAAATCTGCCCTACTTTTATCATTAATGGCATTTGCTTCGGTTAGTTATGCTGCAAGCACAATCCAGTTGAATGGAAGTATTGTAGAGGATACCTGTTCACAGCAACATGACAATAGTGATTGCCAGCAATTGAACGTTCTACGTGATAAGATTGAAACACAATCCATTTCAATCAATGACTTAAGCATTCAAACACAAAAGAATACTACAACAGATATTAGCTTTGAGCAGTTACCAGATCAAAAAAATGCTGTTATTATTGCAAACTACTACTAGTTAATATATTTATTATTAAGATGTGAATTAATTAACACTTATATAAAGTTCACATCTTTTTAATGATCAAGTTTATTTAATAAAAGAACCAAATCTATTTAGAATTAATTTACAATCAACAAGTAGAATGTCGCGCTTCATTTTATATAAATGATTATCAATAAGAAAATATTTTTAAAATACTTAACTAAAACTAGATGCTTGAACTATATCACCCATCTCAGTGTACACATATCAAGCAACCAAGATGTCTTCTTTAGTTTCTAAATGATCAAAATAATAAGGACAAAATAGCTTAGAATCTCTGAAATATGAATGCAGAGCCTGACAAATCGCTATAAGATTAATTGTTGATGCAACAGATCATAGTCCTAAACTCATTGATCCAAATTATTAAAAACCTATGAAAATCGTTGTTATGCTTTTTATCGCCAAGAACAAAGATTGTTAAATAGCCAATTCTAGAAAATGTATCAAATGCTCACTGACTCAGGTATGTTAAATGACTAATCATAGTAAGAAAATCAATTAGATCAACCCTCCTCCGTCTTACATTCCTTCAACAGGTACGGTCAAGTTACTCAGTGGCTTATGCCAAGGAGCATATTAATGTCAGGTTTCATTCCATTGATACGTTTTAGTCTATTGTTTGCAATCACTCCAATACTGATCAGTACCAGTGGATGTGCTTATCACTATTCAAAATCAAAAAATTTAACCAATGCACATAAAATCCCTTATCCAACCATTGATACAGGATTGGGTGAAAAATTACAGCCAAACGAGAATATACTGGCAGAACAAATTGCTGAGCAGATTGGACAAAGTATCCGTCAAAAGTACACAGCGGGTCATGCGTTAAGAGATGCACATCCCAAAGCTCATGGCTGTGTTCGGGCAGAATTCCATGTCTCAAAATCATTACCATCCAATCTAGCGAAGGGCGTTTTTATTCCTGATAAATCATATTCAGCATGGATTCATTTCTCTAATGCTTCAGGAGATGCTACCCAAGCTGACAATAAAAAAGATGCTCGAGGCATGGCAATCAAAATTCTAGGCGTTACAGGGAGGAAGATCCTTGAAAATGATGATCAAGCAATGACTCAAGATTTTATTATGATTAACCATCCAGTATTTTTTGTGAACGAACCACAGCGCTATTTATCATTTATAGAGGATGTAAATAGCGAAAGTATGCTCAAAAAATTACAGATCCCTTTTACTTTAGGCTTACAAGGAACAATAAACGCGGTTAAAGCAAGTAATTCAAAAATTTCTAATCCAATACAGGCCAGATATTGGTCTATGGTTCCCTATCAATTAGGATTAGGCGCTGATCGTCAAGCTGTTAAATATTCAGCAAGACCGTGTATTCCAAATAAAGTGGCGATACCAAACAAACCTAGCCACGATTTTTTAAGAGAAGCTCTGCGAAAAAATTTAGAAACAAGTGATGCATGTATGGAGTTTCTGATCCAGCCTAGGACTACGAGTAAAATGCTTGTAGAAGATTCGATGACGGAGTGGAAAGAAGATAAAGCTCCCTTTTATCAAATTGCAACAATCCATATTCCTAAACAGATTTTTGATACACCTGAGCAAAATGAGTTTTGCGAGAATCTTTCATTTACACCTTGGCATGCGCTTCCTGAACATAGACCCTTAGGTGCGATCAATAGACTACGAAAAGTGATTTATGAGAATATTAGTGCAATTCGACATGAGATGAATGCCGTACCAAGACAAGAACCTCAATGAACTATTCTATTCAGATACGGTTTCATCTATTCAAAAATATTGATTTGAGTCTGCCCATCTATTGAGAATATACATTTGCCTTTGAATTCTTGTGCATTCCCCAATTCATTTTCGGCGCAGAACTCTAAGTAAATATACACGTCTCCACTTTTTTGATTTATATAGTAATTACCACGTAAATTTTCATTAAAACTAACCGTCTTTTTCTTTGTTACATTAGAAAGCACGAGTTTCTTGCACTTTTCAATCATTTGTTCCTTATTTAAGTTAATTTCAGACTTTCGAATATAAGTAGAGCTTTTACTCAAATTTCTCGTATTTTTTCGATTATCATTCTCAATTATATAAGAATCAAATTCCGCAACAATATTAGAGTATTTACTCTTATAATCCTCAAAACTTT
>NZ_BKGB01000029.1:0-26159 GCF_008980925.1 Acinetobacter sp. TUM15071
ATTTATTAAAATCCAGTTCATGAACTTAGGTAAAATCACAAACACCCAATAAATTTATATTCCAAAATCAAATAAAAGACTGTTCTGTATATTTAATACCCACTTGATAATGATTTTCATTTGTATGTATTGTTAAATATGTGAATATTGTATAAATTTCGCATGATTTTTTGTTAAATTTAGTTAAACAATAGCAATGTATAAAAAAGTAATCCTAGGGTGCTTGTTGGGCTATATTCCTATTCTTGGCTTTGCATTAGAAGACGTTTCTCTCCCAGAAGTAATTCGACAAGATCAACGCTTAAATGAATTAAAGAAACAACTTCTTGATCAAGATCCACAAATCGCACCGCAACAGAAACAATCTATTCGTTATACGATACAAGATATTGTTGTAGAAGAAACTCCTTGCTTTCCGATTAAGCAGGTCACACTGTCAATAAAAAATAATCTTGACCAACAGTACCAAGTTGATGATTTTTCTTACTTAATAAAAACTCTAAACAATCATAAAAAGGGAGTAGTCGGTAAATGCATAGGTACTCAAAGTCTTCAAAATCTCGTTCGCTATTCCCAAAATGAATTGATGAAACGGGGAATGATTACTAGTCAAATTACAGCTTTACCTCAAGATTTGAATACTGGCCTTTTAGAACTACAACTAGAACTTGGTCGATTGCATAAAATTATTAGAGCAAATGAACAACCCTCAAAATTAGAACTTAATAGCGCATTGCCGTTTAAAGAAAATGATGTCCTCAATTTACGACAATTAGATCAAGGTTTAGAAAATCTAAAACGTACCACAAACCGCACTTTAGATATTCAAATTATTCCAGCCTCAACTGAAGAGCAGACAGAACTCAATGGCTATAGTGATTTACTGATAAAGGCAGAGCCATTGAAAAAGCTCAACTTTAATATTGGTGTAGATGACTCGGGTAGTGAGACTACTGGAAAATATATTGGAAATATTGGTGTTGGCCTAAATAGCCCATTTCATCTCAATGATGCTTTTAATCTGAATTTTAGTCATTCTTTGGATGATTTTAAAAAGAATAAGAACCAGAACTATTTTATTAGTTATCAAGTTCCGATCCGCAATTATGAATTAAATGCCAGTTTTAACCAATCAGAATATGACCAATATGTGGCAGGTTATAACTCACCAATTCTTTATAGTGGTAAAACGCAGCAGAGTAATTTGACGCTATCACATCTTTTAAGTCGTGGAAGCCATTATAAGACTAGTCTTTATGGAAAAGCCTATCATAAGCGTAGCCAGAACTTTATTGAAAATATTGAAGTCGAGGTACAACGTCGTCAAACCTCAGGCTGGAATATTGGATTACAACATCGTCAATATTTTGGCGTCGCCTCATTAGATTTTGGTCTGGATTACCGTCATGGTACAGGGGCTCTTAATGCAAAACCTGCAGCAGAAGAGCAAATTCGAGATATCTATGGCAACTTACGTCCTTCCGAAGGTTATGCACGGGCCGCTCTTTGGAGTGCAGACCTTCGCTTAAATTATCCCTTCCAAATTTTAGATTATCCAGTGCAATACCGTTTGAGCTGGAAAGGTCAATACGCGCCAAAAATCCTAGTTCCACAAGATCGTTTCTATATTGGTGGCAGATATAGCGTAAGAGGATTTGATGGAGACATCATGCTTTCTGGTGATAACGGACACTACCTACAGCAAGAGATGAGCTTTAACTCCTCAATCCCCAATACACAGTTTTATTTCGGCATTGACCAAGGTTGGGTCAATGGCCGAAACAGCATTCCTGACAATAGACATCTACTTGGCACTGTCTTTGGATTAAGAAGTTATTACCAAGGTATTTATTTAGATGCTTTTGCAGGTCATGGGCTCATTGCGCCCAAAAATCTAGATAAGGATTGGGTAACAGGCTTTAGCCTGAGTTACTCATACTAAGTTATTAGATTTACTTATTTATTTAAACTCTCACTTTCGAATGTAGCTGAACAGAAATGAACAAAAACCGTTACCGTATTATCTATAACAAAGCTCGTCAAATGTTTATGGCTGTAGCTGAAAATGCAAAAAGCCAAACAAAAACTTCGGGGCAATCGACAAGTACTGTTACCGAAACAACAGATCAAGCATTTCATCAACTTTGGCATGTAAAAGCTTTAGTGGCGAGTATGAGCCTGTGGATGCCACTTTCAACAGTTTATGCAGGAATGGTTGCTGATCTAGGAGCGAATGCCGCGAATCGTCCAGTGATTGGAGTTGGACAAAATACGCAAAAACAAAATGTACCTGTGATTAATATCCAAACACCAAATGCGAGTGGTGTATCACATAATATTTATAAAGAGTTCGATGTTCCAACACAAGGAGCTGTGCTTAACAATAGCCGAGCTGGGGCTGCTTCGAGCATTGTCGGTAGTGTGGGGGCCAATCCATATCTTCAGAAAGGTGAAGCACGTGTCATCCTTAATGAGGTGAACTCAGCAATTGCCTCAAAATTCGAAGGAAATCTAGAAATCGCGGGTCAGCGAGCTGATCTTATCATTGCAAACCCTGCTGGAATCAATATTAAAGGTGGAGGTTTTATTAATGCAAATAAAGCCATTCTTACTACCGGGAAACCGCAATTTAATGCAGATGGATCAATTAAAGAGTTCATCGTCGATCAAGGTAAAATCACGATTTCAGCAAATGCTGGTTCCAATCTTGGCTTAGGTGGTACAGCAAATAACAATGCAAACTATGTTGATATTTATACCCGTGCATTAGAACTTAATGCACAAGTCCATGCCAACAATGATATTCAGGTTATTACAGGTGCCAATACCATTAGTGCTGACTTAACGAAAGTTGAAGCTAAAACATCGACTGCCGCAGCACCAAGCATTGCAATTGATGTCAAAGCTTTAGGTGGTATGTACGCCAATAACATTTATTTGATGGGAACTGAAAGAGGTTTAGGTGTAAATAACGCAGGAACATTACAAGCCGTAAATAATCTTGTAGTGACTAGCGCTGGAAAAATTGAGCATAGCGGAACAATCAGTTCAACCAGTAAAACTCAAAGCCTAGTGAATATCAGTACGACGAATACAGGTGCCGCAGGGGATATTAATTCTTCTGGTATTATTAATAGCTATGGTGTTTTAAGTATTGATGCTGGCAATGACATCAATGTTAATGCAAAAGATATTACGTTGAATTATGAGGGCGTTTCGTCTTCACCTTTAATTCTGAGTGCCAAAGGCAATCTCAATTTAGCAGCTGGAACAAAAGTTGCTAATTTAGGTGCCTTAGGTGATTTGTATATCGATGCTAAAAATATCAATTTAGATGCTGATACTGAGCTTCGAAGTAACCGAGGTTCAGCGGTAATACAAGCCAATAATAGCCTTATCTCAAATAAAGCTGGTTTTGTTGCAGCCAAAGATCTAACGCTTAGTGGCAACACGAATTTAAAACTTACAGATACCCGACTACATGCATCAACGGGTGATATCTATTTACAATCTACTTCAAAAGACAATGATAGCAATGATATTAATGTCCAAGGCGGTTCTGTTTATGCAGCTAAAGGATTAACTGTCTATTCAGATAAAGACGCGATCATAAATAATCTTAACTTTCTGAAGAAAGCGAATAGTACACAAGCACAAGTGAACAGTATTAATGTCTATGCAGGTAATAACCTGAACTTTAGTACGACGAACCAGGAATTTCCTTATACCAGTGGCAAGATCCAGTTAGGTGCTGGCAATCAGTTGACATTAGAAGGGAAAGACCAAAACTCTAAGTTGTCTGGAGGTGGTGGACTCAAACTTTCTGGAAAGAACATCACCACCAAGAATATTTATATGACGGGCTCTGGGGCGTATGGTGTTGATATTGTCAGTGATGGAGGAGATATCCTCCTTGATCAAGGAAGTCGACTCTGGGGTAATACTGGGGACATTAATATTAATGCCTTAAATGGAAATATTACTGCAAATAGTCTGAAAGCATCAACCGGGGGCAAAATTGCGATACTTGCAAATAAAAATATTGAGCTGAATTCTTTGCAAAAAGCTGCAACACCCGTAGCTGGAAAAAATACTTTAACGACTGATAAAAGTGTAATTGGTGGTCAGAAAGGCATTACGATCGGATCAATTGGTGAGGGTAATGTTAAGGTTAATGCTACTGACTTAACTGCTCAACAAGGTGAAATTCAGCTTACCAGCCAGAATGGTCTTACTCTCGATAAGAATGTAGATGTCATTCTAAAAAATGATACCTTAAGCAATAGTAACGTAACCAATGTTTTAAGTGGACAAGCAATTTCGATTGATAATAATAAATCTAATATAAGTATTGAAAATACAAGGTTAACTACAACAACTGGTGGGCTCGTAGTCAGTAGCAAAACGGGTATGACTACATTAAAAGACAGTGTCTTGACTTCTAAAGGCAATACAGAGCTCCATGCAAAAGATTTACTCACCTTGCAAGGCGTAACGGCTACTTCAGATCAACACTTAGCAGTGAACTCAGGTCGTACAGTCTATATTAATGCAGAGTACACACCTTCCACGGTATGGATCCCGAATAAAGTCACCAACTTAACTTCTAAAGGCGTGACTTCTGTAACAGCGACAGGTAATCAAGTTCTACAAAATGCCAATATCACAGGTGGTGCTGTATTAATGGAGGCAGGTGGTTTTATTCTTGGTCAAACAGGAATGAACTATAATGCGACAGGCAATGATCTACTAAAAAATGATGCAAAACTGAATAGCTTAAATGGTGACTTGAGTATTCAAACAGGTAGTGATCTTACGATTGATCCAACAAAGCACAAATTAACAGCGGTTGGAGATATAGATTTAGTTTCGAAAAAAGGAAACTTAATTCTAAAAGGATACGGTGGCACTGCTGGCAATGGCTCAGAAAAAGTTGTCTCTTTAAATACGGTAAATGGTGGAATCAATTTACAAGGCAATAAGGTTGAGTTACAAGGTTCACAATTAACTTCGAATAAAAGTATTAATATAGTTTCTAATAATAGTGATCTAGTAATTGATGGTGTAAAAAACAAATTTACTAACTTGTTGTCAAATCAAGTTATAACCAATTTAAATGATACAAAAAATTCCTTTAATATTAGATTGCAAAAATTATTAAGTAATTCAGATTATATACAGAAAAAAAATAAGGCTAGAATAGAGTTGGATAAAGCAATAGATGTATTAAAACAAATGGCCGATGAATGGTTTCCAATGGGCGGTGAATTTTATATGGAATGTCCTAGATATGATTTATGTGGAAAAGAAGTTGATTTAGTAAATAACTTACAAGATAAATATGATGTTATAACTCAGCCAGAGACCAGTTTGTATGCCAAGATTGAAGAAATTGATGAAGAAATAAAGACATTTAGTATCAATAGGTTTTCTGGATATGAGCATTCAGAAAGCTCTTTAGACTCATTGTTAGGTGATGTGAATATTATTTCTTCAAAAGGAATTTTAGTTAGCGGAGGGAATATCACTTCAAGAGAGGGTAAAGTTAATATTGAAGCACGAGGTGTTTTAGATCAGATATATACAGCAACAGCTGAAGTTAATGGTAATAAAAAAAATCTAAATGCAAGTATTATTATGGATGGTCATAATAATTTCTATGATAAAGGTAATGAGAATGATGTAAATTATAGTTTTAAAACCTTAATTAATCCAACAATTATCAATGGGCCTAAAGGAGTCAATATACAAGCTATAGGTATAACTAAAAATGATAATTTAATTATGCAAGCAACAGGTGTGATTTCTAAAAATGGAGATGTAAGAATTGAAGCAAATCAAAATATTTTATTTGATGCAGCGGTAGAACAAAGCTATGATAGATCAACAACTACTGAAAAGAAAAGATCCTGGGGAGGTCTTAAGAAAAAATATATAACTACGAAGAATGAAAATAATGATGTTGATTCAGCTTCTGTGGATATTCAAGGTAAGAATATTTTTATAGAAAGTAAAATGAAAAATCCAAATAATAGTATTGATATATATTCCGGAAATTTCTCAGCTGATGGAGGGGAAATTTCTATACGTTCTGGTGGTAATCTTAATTTCTACACAGTTGAAGAATCTTCGAGTAGTAAAACAGATGTAACTAAAAAATCATCTTTTGCTGGAATAAAATATAATGATTCAAAAACAAGTGCGACACGCAATCAGATTTCTGAAATACCAGCAATATTAAAAGCAGATTATATTGGTACAAAATCTGGTTTTGATACTCGTTTAGTTGGAACGGAATTTGAATATTTAAAAGGTGCCACCATCGAAGCTGGTGGGACCTTATCTTTACTAGTAGCAAAACAAACGATTTCTGAGTTGACCAAAAATGAGAGTAATTCAGTTGTTTGGCAATCGATGCAAGATAAAGGTTCAATTACTGAAACTGCACAACTACCTAGCTTTAACGGTCCTTCGACTCCAGTTTTTAAAGCAGTTGGTGGTCTGATTGTTCAAATTCCTGTAGGGGAAAAAGATCAAAATAAAGTTCAACTGAAAGATGAGATTTTAAAACTTGCTAATCAACCCGGTAATCAATACCTAAAAGACTTTGTAAATAGGAATGATGTCGATTGGCAAAAAGTAATTCTCACCCAAAAAGACTGGGATTATAAGTCTCAAGGATTGACTGCGGCAGGCGCAGCAATTTTGGCGATTGTAATTGCTGCTGTATCAGGTGGGGCTGGAATTGGAGCTTTATTAGGAACAAGTGGAACAATCACTAATGCTGCTTTACTAAGCTTAACAACTCAAGCTTCTATCAGCTTGGTAAATAATGGCGGAGATATTACTCAGACCCTGAAAGATCTCGGAAGTAAAGAGTCGGTAAAAAGTTTAGCTGCAACAGTGGTCACTGCTGGCTTAATGAGTCAATTAGGCTCAACTTTAAATTTGAAACCTGATAGTGCATTACTTACAGATCGTCTAATTAATAACTTTACAAGTTCAGTCGGCTCTACATTAGTGCAAACAGCTATAAATGGTGGAAACTTAGAAGATAATTTGAAAGTTGCTTTATTGTCTGGTTTAGCTGGAACTTTACAGGGAGAAATGGCAAATAACATTAAAGGTTTAGAAGATGTCAATTATATTGCCCATAAATTGGCCCATGCATTAGCGGGTTGTATTGCTGGTGCAATACAAAAGCAATGTGAAGCAGGAGCGATCGGTGGGGCTGTGGGCGAAATTGTTGCTAGTTTAAGTCCTCCCTCCAATGGTTTGTTATATACAGAAGAAGAAAAACAAAAAATCCTATTAGTTGGGCAACTGACATCAGGAGTTATTGCTGCTTATGCTGGATATGATGTAAGTGCTGCATCTAATTCTGCAAATATTGCACTCACAAACAACGCATTCAATGAAAAGAAAGTTAAGCAGTTATTAGAGCAAGCAAAAGGATATCTGGGGGAAAAAGGAGGAGAAGCATTAGATGCTGTTAGTAGAGGTATTGCTAAAGGCGATATAAAAGCGTTAAAAAATGCTCAAACTCAGATAGCAGAATACTTATTAAAAAAAGCAGATTCTGGTGGGCTATCGCAAGCTGAAATGGTTACATTTGGTACCTTATATGCATTGAATGAAGCTTTATTTCCAACAAATATTCTAGATGTCATACCTGGTGCAGGGAAGGCCGTTGGAAAAGGTAATGATCTATTAAAAGGAATTAGAGCTACTGCACCAGTTTCAGCAGCGTCAGCTACTGCAAGATTAGGTTTACGAGAAGACTTAGCAAAATTGGCAAATATCCCTCGGAATATTGACAGTCAACCAGCAAATATATGGGGTAAAAGTCTTCAAGATATTAAATATTCATTTGAAATGGATGGTGCAGTACTTACACTAGTACCTCCTAAATCAGGGACCTCAGGTTTAGCACAAGTCTATAAAGTTGAAAAGAGTGCAACAGGTATCAAAGAAATTGAATATCATCCTGGTGGTGGGCAACACTCCAAAAGCGGAGACATGTATTATAAAATGGTTATGAACGATGGAACACAAATTAGAATCATTGATCCTAATAGTTCTTTTAAACCAGGTACTATTGCGTCAAATCAGATTTATCTGAATCAAAACGGGCAAAAATTGAAATATCAAAGTGGCAAATGGGAAATTTGGAAATGAAGAATTTAACCCCTGATCTATATGCGCCAATTATCCCAAATAAAGGTGCTGCTGGGCTTAGTTTAGGAATGCAATATGCTGATTTCCTGAAGCAAACTGGACATCTATTTATTGATGATTATCTTGAAGAATCTATATTTGATAATGTTTGGAGGGTTTATGAACAAAAAGAATTCAATGAAATCACCCAGATCCAGTATAACTTTAACTATTGTTATTGGAATGATTCAGTAGTGTTGGTATTTAATGGAAATAGTTCTGAGTTAGAATCTATCCAATTGTATTCTGGCTATAAAGGTGCACTTTTTGAAGAATTTCATATTGGTGATAAATTAAGTAAAATTCATGAGAAATTCAATTTTTACTTTTACGCTGATGTTCACTATCTCATAGATGATAACGTTTATATTGACAGTGATGAAGATCCTGCTCTAATTGAAGGAGTAGCATTGAAAACAGACTATTTAATAGAATACTCAAGTACTTACTCTGATCATGTAGTCGAGCAAATAAATGTTTTCAAGGCTTAACATTTAAAAATTTTATCAAGGCCTTCAATATGTTTGAGGGCCTTTCAATAAAAATTGCATTGTTACTTATATGCCTAGATTTCTTAACCTTGACTAAAAGCAGGTTGAGCTTTAATATATATCAGAAATAATGAATAAAGTGACAGGTGTTATTTACTGCACTTATGTTTACCTAAAACTTAGTTCATGATAAGAAAATAAATATTTATAAATAAAAATAATGGTTTATATGAATTTATTACTATTTAAATTTTTAATACTTCATGAACTTAGCCAGTTCAATATTTTTCAGCGCTAAGAAAGATAAGTTTCTAAGCCTAGGGGGCACATTTCTTTATAGAAATGAGGTGGTTTGTCAATGATTAGAGGTCTTCTGCTACTACTAAGACTGTAATTAGATCATCTTTAGATTGAATTTTTTGAACTGGGATATTATCAAATACTATATGAGTGAATCTACTCTAGATTATCATCAATTTTAGCAGAGCATTAGCAATACATAACTCACTGTATTAGTTATGGAATAACCTATTCGTAATTAAGCTTATTGATGCTTTATCTAACAGAAGTATAAGAAAACAGATTGGAATATCAGTTCATTATTTATAAATAATTTAGAATTTTTTGTTTTTATATATGCATATGAAAATTAAATATTTATAAGAATTAATTATTTTTAATATTCTAAGGGAGTTTCGATCAAATGGTAAAAAATAAGGCTAAATCTGAGCTTTTTTGGTGCATTTTTGGTATGTTTTTGTGCGTTTTTTTACTCGAATTTTGTAAATAATACATTTTTATATTTGGCATATTTAATGCATAGGTGATTAAAGGTTAAATAAGGTGGGGTGCGCTTTTGGATAAATCATATAAAAAAATATTTCTCTTAACTGCAGTAATATGTTTATTTTCTGGTTGTACCCGTGATCCCATTAAAGAGCTTTTAAAAAACACTGATGGAATACCACAACAAGAAAAAGATAGAACCATTAATTGGTACAAGACAAAGCCAGAATTAAGCAAAGAAATAAGAAGTACTTGTGATCTCGATACTACAAAATACTTTCAAAGAGATGATTGTATAAATGCTAAAGCAGCTTTGAACCTTATCTTGATCGAGTCCAATACTGACTTAAGCAATAACATCAGGCTTAGTCGTGATCGCAAATATATTAATGAATTATCAAATAAATAACATCAAAGTGATAGAGATATGATGAATTTAATTAAATCAAAGTTGTTAATTTTCTTATATATTTTTTTTAGTATCCTATATATTTTTCCACAGCCTAGTTTTGCCGATGATATGTATACAGTAGATAGAGAGTCCGTTGTTTCATATGATCCGAATATAAAATCATGTACAGCAGGTTATAATCTTCTCTCAGGTCAGGTTAATTTTAATAAAAATTTGATCTCAGGAGCACTTCCTTACAGCCTTTCCTATCGCAGAGCGACACGGCATCAAACAATAGATCAAGAAAATTCAATAGGTGCAGACTCTTGGTCTGATAATTATGATGGGTTTGTCAATGTTTTTTATGGTACTTATCGTACCCGAGGTGGATATTATATTCGAGTTACAAATTATGTAATTAAATTACCAAATGATAGCCATCGGTATTATTTTAAAAATGGGCCTACAGGCTTTACGGAAATTGGTTATCCAGAACCTGATCTTCGCGAGAAAAACCGTGCGTTATATCGGCTATATACTTCTTCAGAGCTGGAGGCATCAAGCCTCCCAGGTGAAGGAATGGTTGGTGGTTATGCTTCTAAAGATTTTGGTGAAATTCAATTTAATATTGGATCTAACTCTATGACCGTTGTTCGGGCTGGTGTTGTTTATAGTGCTACAGTTTCTAAATCTATTAATAATGAACTTTTATTTAGATTCAATAAAATTACATATCCAAATGGGAATACGCTAAATTTAAATTATGATGCACAGCTTAACTTAGTACAAGTATCAGATAACAAAAATAATAATTTATCTTTAATTCGTAATGGTTCTCAAATTACTTCTGTAAGCCTTAATAGTGGGACTCAAGGTGATATTCAAAAATATGATTTCTCCTATTCATCAGTACAAGCTGGCACAACAAATTATCCTCAACTTACGCAAATAAAAAATGCTAAGAATGGTAGAAAAGAAAACTATGCATATGATTCGGCCTTATCATTATCTCATTATGCAACAGCATTAGATAATAATGTTGCTAATCCTGAAGTTGCTGCCCAACGCCCAATATTAAAATCAGTCACAGATAATTCTAATCAAATTCAGCAGACGTGGAAAGTTGAGCATCCAAGTGTTGTTGTAATAACTAGTGGGATTTATAAAATAATTTCTTCGGTAAAGGTTATTTTACAATCAAACGTTGGTAGTAGCGGAAGCAAAGTATTGAATACTACGACTACTTATGATGATGTACAAAATGCAAGTAAGATTTCAATGTTTTTTTCTCCTGACGGTAGTCAATCGGCAAGCACTACTATTAATACATCACATCCTGATTATAAAAAGACAATTATTGATGTTGCAGGATTCCCTTGTTTAACTACACGAGATAATCGACCTATTAAGACTGTTGTGTATGCACCAAGTGAAATCCATCCAACACAAATTACAGATCAAAATGGTAATACTACAGCTTATGCTTTTGATGGATTGAATCGTATTTTGCAGATAGTTGAAGCATCTGCTTCAAGTATTAGTAGAACAACAAATTATATTTATGGTGTATTGTCGAATGGCACAGAGAATATATTTAATATCCCCACAACCATTAGAAATTCTAATTTTACAATAACAAATGAAGTAAACGAGAAAGGGCAAGTAGTAAAACAAAGCCAATCATCGAATCAGGCACAGAGTACGACGAGGGTAACAACATATACATATTTTAGTGATTCGACAAAGCCTAATAATGGCTTATTAAGTAGCGAGGATGGTCCGCGTGCTGGTACTTTGGATAAAATAAACTATAGCTATGATAACTATGGTAATTTGGCGACAGTTTTTAGCACCATTAACGGTGCTCAAAGGACAGAACAATATGTTGGATATAATTCATTTGGGCAGCCTGAACGAATTGTCTATCCAAATGGTATGGTTGAAAAATACGACTACAATCTCGATGGTAGCTTGAGTAGAGTTGTTCTAGGAACCGGTTCCACTACAGGAACCATCACAGGTAAAACAGTTTCTTATGATTATGATGCACTCGGGCAACTTACAAGCACTGTAAATGAGGATGGTGAAAAGACAAGTTTTTATTACGATAGCTTAGGCCGTATGATTAAAAGGATTTATGCGGATGGTAGTGTCAATATAAAAACCTATTTCAATAATAACACTCTTAATAGTGATGAGTTAAAAGATAGCTCTTCTGCTACAGTATTTAAAGGTTTGTATCAGACATTAGATGTAAATGGGCGAGTCAATAAAGTACAAGTTGGAACCGACGCTACGTCAAACTGGAAAACACTAAGTTATGATGCAAATGGTAATGTAGTTCAAACAAAGACCGCACAAGGAATTACCGAGAACTGGGCTTATGATGCACTGAATCGTAATATCAGTCATACAGATGGCGCAGGAAATACGGATACTAAAAGCTATGATGCGTTAGATAATCTAACGACATCGCTTGATGCATTATCATCTGGAACAAATCCGTATCTTTATCGTAATGGGAATGTGCTGGTTCAAGAAAGTAATAAGGACTATGGTACAAAGAGCTATAGCTATAATGAAGCCGATCAGCTAATTCAGAGTACATATGGTAATCGAAAATGTAGTTTTTCAAATATAGATGAAATTGGGCGAAATAAAAGTATTCAATGCCAAAATAGTAGCTCTAGCACACCTGATATGTTGAGTTATGATGATACATATACTTTTGACTCAAGCCGCTATAGTCGATTAGATAAAATAACAACCAATAAACCTTATGGAGTTGATAATAGTTATACCTATGATTTATACGATCGCATCATTAGCAAAAGCCAGTCAAACAAAGCTTTAACCACATTTGGCACTAACACAAATACTTTATCAAACACTTATACATGGAGTCTTGGCGACAAACTCACTGGTATAACTTTACCTTCCGGACGTAAGCTTGCTTATAGTTATGACAACACATCAAAAGGACAGCTCACAGGTTTAACTTTAGATGGGACTGCTTTATTAAGTAACATTGGTTATGACTTAAGTGGTCAAATGACGGGCTGGACATGGGGAAGTAATGCTGGCAGTTATACATGGGCTTATAGTTCAGCTAAAAATGGTGCGATTAATCAGATTAGTAATAAAAATAGTAGTGGAACGATTACGTATGGCCTCAATTATAGCTTTGATCGTGATGGACGTATTACAAGTATTAAGCGAAACAATAATTTAACTGATAATTTTAGCTATGATTCACAACAACGTATACTGTCAGAAAGTCGAAGTAATGGTGCAAGCTCTGTCTACGTAATCACCTATACCTATGATAAGAATGGAAATCGCTTGACTCTACGAGCTTCAGGCGATCACCTACAACCTGTTGCAACTGTTGATTATGGCTATACAGGTAACAAACTTACCTCACTGTCCAAAAATGGAGTAGCTCAGACAGTTAATTACACTGCAAACGCAGAGCTATATCTTGGTTCAATTGTTCCAAGTTACGATTATGCTGGGCGACGTCGAGGTGAAGGGACTTCTACAAACATTAGTCGTTATATGAGTTATAACGCCAATGATGAGCGAACTTTAAGTGGTGTAACAAGTTCATGGATAAATACAGCAGTTCAATTCACTTATGATGAAAAAGGTCATTTACTTGGTGAGTATACAGCGGCAGGAATTCCGCTAATCGAATATATTTGGTTAGGAGATAAACCAGTTGCAGCAGTGTATGGAAGTGGGTCGGCGACTAAGATTTATCATATCGTCACCGATGTTCAAAATACCCCACGTCGATTGATTGATAGTAGTAATAGTAATGTTGTGTGGAGCTGGGATAGTACTGCTTTTGGTCTCGGAAATCCTGTAGGTAATATCACATTCAATCTACGTTTTCCTGGACAGTATTATGATGCTACTACTGGTCAATTTTATAACCATAACCGCTTCTATAACCCTGAGTTAGGTCGATATATGGAGCCAGATCCGATTGGTTTAGCTGGTGGCTTAAACCCATATGCTTATGCCTTGAATAATCCTGTCATGTATGTTGATATGACAGGTGAGAATCCAATTTTAATTGCAATGGGGGTCGGTGCTGTAATTGGAGGCGTATTTTATACGGGAGAAACAGTCTTAAACGCAGTGTACCAAGGATATAAAAATGACGAGAGTATGTTGGATAATTTTTCAAACTCATTCTCTATTAAAAAGTTAGGGCAGCAAATGGTTGTGGGGGCAGTTTTTGGTGGTATTGGTAAAGCTGCTTTTCTTGCAGCAGATGTACATGTTATTAGCAATGCTGTACCTACTGCAATCCCTCAAGGTACATCTGTTATAAAACAGTGGGGGCTAAAAGGTTTAAATGCGGTCAAAAATATGGCGCAAAGTACTAAAGTTAATAAGATGAGAGAAGTAACAACCCCTGCTGGAATCGTTTTAACAGGTAATATGCTTGTAGGGAAAAAAACTACGAATTTAATATTAAATGATATTAATGAGCGGAATTCATCGCGCAGATATGAGGGGGGCGTATCTAATGGTAGTGCAGGAGTAAATCAAGGCTCTGATTATTTAGGTTTTAAGGGTTATCAAGATAATGGATACCGTGCTGGATACGTCGATATGTATATTAATGGTTCATATAGCGGTACAGGCATAACAATCTATTTTAATTCTGGTGGTAGTCTTCAGCTGGGTTGTTCTTATATGTGTCGTCTACCAATATAAGTTAATCAAATTTGAGTGTGTAAAAGCACACTCAAATTCTTAAGAGGGTCTTATGTCTATATTCAGTTTTGGTATTTTTTTTATAACTTCTTTAATGCTTGGTTATCTTTTGTATCGAAAAAAATGGAAGCTCAGATATTTAGCATTAATCTGCTTCATATTTGTATTTTCATTTGTATGGATATCTCTGTCATTATTATTTTATTTAGATGGCCGAGATGTACAGTTTATTTTGGATGGGAGATTGTCTTTAAATTCACGCGCAATAGATTTAATATTTGCAGCAAGTGCTCTTTCATTTCTATCAACACTGCTACTTATTACGGTGGTATGGGCTACCCGGCATAAGATTTTTTAATTACTTGAGGGAGAATTTTTTAATGATAGGATGTCCATAATAAGTTCTGGTGTTTTTTTATATTTTTATTTATTTTTGGATATTTTTTACATAAGACAAATTGAAAGTTACGGTACCTGACACCACTTTTTTTTGTTATTTTTTTCTATCATTATTTATTTTATCAATTCTTTTTCCTAAAGACTGGATGAATTCAACTTTTTTCAGTAGAAGGACCTAATCAGTTAGCAAGATGTAAGCTGGTCTTAATATAAAATTGGTATTTTTTACATTCATATCCTTTAGGTATAAGAACCTTGACTAAGTGTTTGCTTATGTCTAATCTATATCAGAAATAATGAATAAAATCCCAGGTGTTATTTGCTGAACTTCTGTTTACCTAAAGTTTGATTCATAAGAATCTATGAATTTATATTGATTAAATTAAGTAATTTAGAGGTATAAAGTTATAAAAACTAAAAGATTCATCATTATTCAAAGCATAATTTTGGATCGTAAGCTTTAAATTTAAATAAAATATAAACCTTTGTTTTATTTTAAAAAATAATTTCCTCAATTACCTAAACGTAAAGCATCAACCAGTAGTCGAAATAAGGGGGAAGATTCACGACGACTTGGGTAGTACATATAGTAGCCTGAATAACTCATATCCCAGTCTTCTAGTATTCTGACAAAATTTCCTTTTTCTATTTCTGTTTCAACCATCATCTTGGGTAGCCATACTACTCCAAGTCCATCTAGTCCTGCTTTAAGTTGTAATCTCGCATGGCTGACGACCATGGAGCATTCCGGAGATATAGTTTGAACTTCTGGATTCAGTTTTGAGTTTTTAAATTCCCATGATTGAATGCGTTCATGGCTAGGTAAGCGTAGTCCAATACATCGATGCTGATGTAGTTCATCAGGTGTTTGTGGTGTCCCATAAGTCTCTAAATAATGAGGTGAGGCGACAGTCATCATTTCTAGTTCATCACTGATCTTAACCGAAATCATGTCTTTATGGACATTTTCCCCTAATCGAATACCAATGTCATAGCGATCTTTAACAATATCTGCAAAGGCATAATCCATAGTCAATTCAAGCTGAATATTGGGATGATCATGAGAAAATTTGGATAACTTATCCCATAATAAAAAGTTAAAGCTGATTTCAGTTCCATTAATTCTTAATCGCCCACGAGGTGAATCTCTAAATTCGTTGAGGTTATAGAGTTTTTGTTCAATACCCGTAATGAGTGGGGCAATATCATTCAGAAGCTGTTCTCCCTCTTGAGTGGTAGAAACACTTCGAGTCGTTCGATTGAGTAATTTAACTCCAAGACGTTGTTCCAGCATTTTGAGGGTATAACTCAGGGCTGATTGTGAAACTCCCAACTGTCCCGCGGCCTTGGTAAAACTGCCAGTTTGGGCGACTACGATAAACGTTTTTAAGTCATCTAAATTCTCAGACATCATTTACCTCAAAATACGATTATTTTGTTAATCGGATGTAATTAATCAAAAATCAATATAAATGTAATCGAAATTGCCTAACTAATACATCGTTAATTGTCGAGGTATAGTTATTTTTTAACCGATGTTCTGCATGTACGTGGTGAGAGATAGCAATGAAAACACTTCGATTAAACAATGATATTGAAATGCCCCTCGCTGGTTTTGGTGTCTTCCAGATGAACGACCCTGTGGAGTGTGAACAGGCAGTCTTACATGCGATTGATGCAGGCTACCGATTGATTGATACCGCAGCCTCTTACCAGAATGAAACTCAGGTCGGTAATGCACTTCGCCAAAGCCAGATTGCACGTGAAGAATTATTCGTGACCACCAAATTATGGTTACAGGATGCCAGTTATGAGGGTGCGAAAGCTCAATTTGAGCGTTCACTAAACCGTTTACAACTGGATTATCTTGACCTGTATCTGATTCACCAACCGATTGGTGATGTACATGGGGCATGGCGAGCAATGGAAGAGCTGTATGCCGCAGGTAAAATCCGTGTTATTGGGGTCAGTAATTTTCATCCTGATCGTTTAGCTGATCTGATGGCATTTAATCAGGTCAAACCCGCGGTGAATCAGGTTGAAGTGAATCCATTTAACCAGCAACTCCATGCCGTACCGTGGATGCAGTCCCGCGATATTCAACCAGAAGCTTGGGCACCTTTTGCAGAAGGACGAAATAATTTATTCAGCCAGCCTGTACTGATTGAGATTGGCAAGAAATACGGTAAATCCGTTGGACAGGTTGTACTACGCTGGTTACTGCAACGCAATGTTGTGTCCTTAGCTAAATCAGTACGTCAAGAACGTTTGCAGGAAAATATTGATATTTTTGATTTTGAGCTGTCGATTGAGGACATGACTCAAATCACAGCAATGGATACCGCCACCAGTTCCTTTTTCTCGCATCGTGACCCCGCCATGATTGAGTGGTTGGCTGGTCGAAAAATGGATGTCTAAACTTAAAATTCAGGAGCGAACATGAAAATTCTACAAACTGTTTTAATGTCGGCAGCCATTACGACTTCAAGTGCGGGTTTTGCTGCAGACAAAAAAGAAAATCCTTTTGGCTTGGTATATGGCGGTGCGCTTACTGAGAATGTCAAAGGTCAGGTCAATATTCACCCTGTCAGCTATAAACTGAATGGGCTGGATATTGTTGCCAATGTCTACACACCTGCCAATTATGACCCAAATAAAAAATATCCTGCGGTGGTGGTAGCGCATCCAAATGGCGGTGTTAAGGAACAGGTTGCAGGCTTATATGCCCAACGTCTGGCTGAACAGGGATATATCACCATTACTGCTGATGCTGCCTATCAGGGTGGTAGTAGTGGTCAGCCTCGCAGTGTTGATAAACCTGCAAACCGTATTGAAGATGTGCATGGCATGGCGGACTTTATTACCCAATATGCTGGAGTAGATAATAACCGTTTAGGCTTACTTGGCATTTGTGGCGGTGGTGGCTACTCATTGGCAGCGGCAGAAACAGACAAACGTTTTAAAGTGGTAGCTACGCTCAGTATGTTCAATTCTGGACGAGTGCGTCGTAATGGTTTTGCCGATTCGCAACTGGATACTATTCAACAGCGTTTAAAACAAGCCACTGATGCTCGTGCTCAGGAAGTTTCAGGCGGCAAAGTTCTTTATGCGGGTGATGCCGATATGACTGATGAGCAAATTGCTGCATTGCCATTTGAGATGTATCGTCAGGGGTATGAATACTATTGGCGTACCCATGCCCATCCAAATTCAACCTTTAAATATACCATGAGCAGCTTGCTTGACCTGATGCGCTGGGATGCGACAGATCAAATCGAATTGATCAATCAGCCCTTACTCATGATTGCAGGCAGTAAGGCAGACAGTCTTTACATGACTGAAGATGCCTTTGCCAAAGCCACAGGCACAAAAGACAAAACCTTATTCAAAATTCCTAATGCTACCCATATTGAAACCTATTGGAAGCCTGAATATGTCAAACAGGCGATGGAGCAACTGACTGCATTTTATGGCAAGCACCTGAAATAGAGATTGCTGGTCTGGATGATGGGCAATGATTGAATGGCTTTTTTTGAATCATTGCCCTATTTTTATTTTTTAACAGGGATAATAAAAATATGACGAGAAATCAAATTAATGCAGTTCTCATGATGAGTGCTATCTCTGGAACAGTTTTGGCAGAAGATAAAATGGAACAGCAGATTACTCGGGCAGAACAGCTAGACATCCAATCTGCCCCATCCAGTAATTTTTCTGGCAAGGCAAACTTTGCCCGTTACCCAGTGATGCCCTCGCAAGGTGATGTTGCACCTGCCATTGTCAATTTTGAAGTAGGTACGATCACCAACTGGCATACCCATCCACACGGTCAATACCTGATTGTGACAGAAGGTGAGGGACGTACTCAGGAATGGGGTAAACCCATCCAGACCATTCATAAAGGCGATACCATCTGGTGTCCGCCCAATGTCAAACACTGGCACGGGGCAAGTGAGCATAGTGCGATGTCGCATATTGCCATTACTCCTGTGGCAACCGATGGCAAGAGCGTGACATGGCTGGAAAAAATGGATTTACCTACACAAGCAAAATCTTTAAAAACACCTGAAAAGGCTGAAACAGTACAGCTCAGCATCAAACAATTAAGCTTAATCCCCATTGCTGCATTTACTGCAACAGGTGATCTGGAAAAACTAAAACCTGCTTTAATCAAGGGATTAGAAAATGGCTTAACGGTAAATGAAATCAAGCAAATGTTTGCCCATCAATATGCCTATGCGGGTTTTCCCCGAGCCTTAAATGGAGCATTGACCTTTAAAAGTCTGCTTGAGGAACGCCAAAAACAAGGCATCAAGGATATACAGGGCGCACTGCCAAGCACGTTACCACGTGGTACTGACTACTATCAACTCGGTATAGAACAGTTGGCTGATCTTAACAAGACCTCCATTAAGGAAAGTTCAAAACCACTGGTTGAAAACTTCTCACCCACAATGGATTACGCCTTAAAAGCCCATTTATTTGGCTATTTGTTTAGTCAGGACAACTTGTCGCCTCTGGAACGTGAAATTGTAGTGGTGAGTACATTGTCTGCCATGGGTGATGTCAATGCCCAACTGCGTTCTCATTTAAGAATTACCCGAAATCTGGGGGTGGATACTACCCAGATGCAAAAAATCATCAGCACCTTACAGCAGGCTGTTGGACGTGATCTGGCAAATAATGCACAGGATGTTTTACAACAGTTGTAATAGGAATAATGACAATGAATAAGCGCCTCAACATAAGATTTACAAATACCTTACTTTCAGTAGGAGTTGCGCTGACCATTTCAGCCTGTTCTACAACTCCGCATCAATCCACTGCTTTAAGTATTGCCCAGCAAGGCAACTTTGCCGCAGGAGGGAAAGTCATTCAAAGTGCGGGACAGTTTGATGATAAACAACTATTTAATCCGCAAGGTCAAACCCTGCATGGTGACCATGCTTCGGTGTTTTATCAAATCCCTGAACATGCCCGTCCTTATCCATTGGTATTCCTGCATGGTGCGGGACAATCAGCGAAAACATGGGGAACCACACCTGATGGTCGTGAGGGATTCCAAACACTTTTCCTACGCCAGCATTTCCCAGTGTATGTGGTCGACCAACCACGTCGGGGACAGGCGGGACAATCGACTGTGTCAGCGGAAGTGCCAGCCACCACCAATGATCAGGCATGGTTCAATATGTTTCGTTTAGGACAGTATCCTAACTTATTTAAGGGAGTACAGTTTTCACAAGACTCAACCGCTTTAAACCAGTATTTCCGTCAAATGACACCGAATACAGGGGCCTATGATGAGCAGGTGATTAGTGATGCGATGGTTGAAGTCCTGAAAAAATCAGGTGATGCGGTACTGATTACCCATTCACAGGGCGGAGGGCCAGGTTGGTGGACAGCAATAAAATCAAATCAGGTCAAAGGCATCGTTGCTTATGAACCTGGCAGTGGTTTTGTCTTTCCTGAAAATGAACTGCCTGAACCTATGCCAAGTGCAACAGGGACATTGTCACCAACCCCAGTCAAAATAGCAGAGTTTCAGAAGCTGACCAGAATGCCAATCATTATCTACTATGGCGATAATATTCCTACTGAGAAAAATGACTATGCAGGACAGCAAAATGCGGGACAGGACAATTGGCGTGTACGCCTGAAAATGGCACAGTTATGGGTGGATAAAATCAATCAGCATGGGGGAAAAGCCCAGTTGGTGCATTTGCCTGATATTGGGGTTTACGGTAATACCCATTTTCCATTTTCTGATTTAAACAATCAGCAGATCGCAGAACTACTTTCGCAATGGTTGCATAAAAATAAACTGGATTAAGGAGGATGGACGATGCTTATCAGTATCCGTTTTATTCTATTGTTTATTTGTGCAATTGGCTTGATGGGATGTCCAAGCGCGGAAAATTCACAGACAGCGCAGAACATGGCTCCCTCACCAAATCCACCCGTTAATACAGACAATCCGAAAGCCCTGATTGTTTATCTGTCTCGGACTAGAAATACTGAAGCACTTGCCAAGATGGTTCAGGAAAAAGTCGGTGGGGACTTGGTGGCTTTAGAGTTGCAGACACCTTATCCTGAAAATTATCAAGCAATTGTTAGGCAAGTCGATCAGGAAAATCAGAATGGTTATTTACCGCCATTAAAAACCCGAATCGAAAATATTGGGCAATATGATTCCATCTTTGTTGGCTTTCCAACATGGGACATGCAGCTGCCACCACCGATTAAAAGTTTTCTCAATCAATATGAAGCTGATCTAAATGGCAAGATGATTGTGCCATTCAATAACAATGCGGGCTATGGCATGGGACAAAGTCTTGCCCAGTTCAACCAGTACTGTCGCGGATGCCAAATCATACAGAGTATTGAGCTACGAGGTGGTATTGAACGGGACGGAATTCTATTTGTTATGGAAGGTGAACGGGCCAACCAAGCCAAAAATACAATCGCACAATGGTTGCAAGACTTGTCGCTAAATAATCCTGTCATTCAACAGCTCCTGAAAAACCATGCAACAAACTAAGTTATCCTTTAAACATGATCAATCGAGTCTCTAAAATGCCTGTTTCCCCCACACACACTCAAAATCCTGATACTGCATTGAACACTTCAAGCTGGTTTTTTATGGGGATTTTGGGTGCATTAATGGCATTCACTTCACTCTCAACCGATATTTATTTACCTGCAATGCCTCAAATGGCACAAGAGTTAAATGGAAATGTTGAGCTAACAGTCACAGGATTTTTGGCTGGGTTTGCATTGGCACAGTTGATCTGGGGGCCAATGAGCGATCGCATTGGACGAAAAATTCCTTTATTTATAGGCATGATTCTTTTTGTGATTGGTTCAATTGGTTGTGCGTTGTCTCAATCCATTGAGCAAATTGTATTTTGGCGTGTGTTTCAAGCTCTAGGAGCATGTACTGGTCCAATGCTTGGACGTGCCATGATTCGTGATCTTTATGGTCGAACCCAAGCTGCGCAAATGCTTTCAACATTGATGGTGATTATGGCAATTGCACCAATTGCAGGACCACTCTTGGGAGGGCAGATCATTAAATTCAGTACATGGCATAGCATTTTCTGGTTGCTGGCAAGTATTGGCGGACTAATGTTTTTAACACTGTTCTTTTTACCTGAAACACATCCAGTGGAGAAGCGTACTAAGGCATCAGTGATGAATACCTTTGCCAATTACCGTCAGTTATTGGGTAATTTGCAGTTTATGCGTTATACCTTGTGTGTCACTTTCTTTTACGTTGCTGCCTTTACTTTTATTGTGGGTTCACCCTTTGTTTATATTTCTTTCTATGGCGTGGATGCCCAACATTATGGTTGGCTGTTTGCATTGAATATTGTGGGAGTGATGGGACTCAGTTTTATTAATCGTAACTTGGTTAAACGGTTTAGCCTTGATCATTTACTTAAATCTACTACTGCAATTGCTACTGTGGCGTTAATTATTCTCTGCATTTTATTTTACGAACAGGTTGGTGGAATCTATAGCATCATTGCAATGGTTTTTATCTTCTTTTCAATGAACGGCATGATTGCTGCTAATTCAACCGCAGCCGCATTGGATGGTGTACCAGAAATGGCAGGTTCAGCATCTGCCTTGATTGGTTCATTACAGTATGGTAGTGGCATTATTTCTTCGCTTTTACTCGCTTGGCTTTCAACTGGTACACCACAGACCATGATTGTGATTATGACCATTTTCACAGTGTTGAGTACCAGTATGATTTTTATCATACAACCTTTGAAAGATAGCAGTTAAGTTTTGAAATAAGTCATAAGGATAGGAAGAGGAAACACTCCCTTATATTTTTTGGGAAGGATAAGAACTTTGTTTAAGGAATGAGACATCTACGAAAACTTATTTAACTGAAGCAAACATAAAAGTGCATTTATCTAAGAAAATTTAGAACAGGGGTATTTAATACCCCTGATCATGGCAATATTGTCTGTAAGCGGGACCGTTGCATAGCTCCAACGCAAGTACATTTTCATACTGATTAAATCCGAATGCAGCTTGGTTTAACTGGATCGTTCTTCTCGCACCAATTAATGCATTACTAAGACTTTGTGTTGTAAGTGAGCCTTCAATGCTGTTGTGAAAACGTGAAATAGTTTTAGCAGCAGATTGTTTATATCTTTCCAATAGGTCAAGGTTGCGAAAATGGTTTTCAATAATATTAAACAAATATGATGGCAAATAATTGTTTGAATTGTTTAAATAATATCGAACTTTAAAAGTACCATTTATATATTCTACATTTACAAATAGAAACTGAATTTTAGGTAATTGATGTAAGTAAGGATTTAAAAACTCGAATACACCATTAGTCATCCATTTTGTTGATTTTTTACCATTGCACTGAGAACATGCGGGTACTAGATTTTTAGGATGAACACAAAATTCTGGGTAATCATTTTTTGGCATAATATGATCTAACGTATTTACGCTATTTATTGTGCAGTATTGGCAGGTATGATCTTCACAATTATTTGCTCGTGAAACTATGGCATTTTTTAATAATGTGAATTGCTTCTGATCATATTGATATAGTTTTAATACATCAGATTTCTCATCGTCAGTAAAAGTAACACTCGCATTTACGATGTGTAAGGAATTTAATGAAAATGCATCATCGTATTCCTCAAATGCAGGCAACATTTTTCGAGATAAGGGGACTATTCTATGTTTATATAAAGGAGGAGTTTCATCCTTAAGTTTTTTCTTAGACTGAACAACTTTAGTTAAGAAATCTTTACTGTCAATATTGTATGGAGTTAAGTTAATCATATTAATTCTTCACCATAGAATTTAATAATACAGTGAGATTCAAGCTTAATGGAATGTTGTCTGTTTTAATTAGATTTATAATGTGATCATAACTGTAGCCTTTATTAACTAAAAGTTGCAACTGATTTTGAAATTGTGAAGTTGTATCTCTGGCTCCGAAAATATCATCCGTTATTTTAGATAAATTTTCGCCGAATGTTTCAATTGAAGGGTGCTTGGCACTTAAAACATCATTTTCATTTCTAACGACATAAACATTTTTAGAAAAAATGCCCTGCACAATAATTGGAGAATGAGTGGCGATGATACAATAAGATTTGAATTTTTTAACTAATAAGTGGATACTATTAATTAGCTGAGAAATAGCATTCGGGTGTAAATGTGTTTCAGGTTCATCGAATATAATTAGTGAATCATAACGAATGTTCGCTAATATTTCCGTTAGAATGAAAACAAAAATTGACTGCCCAGAGCTAAACTTATCCAAAGAATTGTTGAATTTACTGATATTTAATACATACTGGTCCTCTAATTCATCCAATGTTTTCCAATCATCGATTGTGTGCTTTGAAAAGAAATTTTCAACGATTTCACACCAATTGTCGAATCTTTTATTATCTTGAACTCTTTTAATAGATTTAAAAAATCTATTCTTTAAGTCTGTTTTGTTTAGTGTATATTCTTCATTATTTTTTTTGTTTCTTAAGCCACAATACAAATAATTAATTTTTGATGAGCTTTCAGGAATTTCAAAATTATCAAAAATACTATAAGAAACAGCAATAACCTTACTGAAAAGTGGTATTTTTGGAGAAAAATTATCTAATACTTGGTTAGCCAAATCTATAGGTAGTTTGGAAACCAATTGGGTTTTACCAACACCATTTTCTCCAATAAGGGCATAAACCCTGTTAGGGAGGTCACGATTATCATCGAAATTAAAAGGTATTTTTATAGGGTCAATATTGTCTGAATAACTAGGTTTGTAGATATACTCAAAAGAATAAAGATTACTTAGATCATAGTTATCAACAATATAACGAGCTTGACGCATTAATTGCTCTTGACCATCAAATCTGATTAAACTTTTTTTGAAATCATAAGCATTTTCAAAGTTTTCACTTATTTGTGGGAAAAAAGCGACATCATTAAAAGCTTTTAAAATTGTCAGATAATGGTTCCCGAAAAAACTCTTGATCTTATTGTAGTAGTCAATTCCCTCTCCAAGTGAACAATATTCTTGACCTAATTTTATTAATTCATCTGGCAGGCTCACTGTTGTACTTTTAGAGTCATTTGATATTATTTTTAATAAACCTAAATTTATGTGTTGACCTTGATATTGAACTGACAATTCAAATTGGTTTTTGCTATTGTAATCATCCCAATCGGTAGGATTAAGCAAGATGTAAGTAGAGTATTTTTTATTTAGTTTTTCTACAATATCATTATCTTTTTCCTTATTAACAAAAATTGGGGTGGTATTATCAACAACATCTTTAAACCGATTATCAACATCTAGAGTATCCAATTCAAATATTGAGATACCATATTCGTTAATATTTCTTAATCGATATTCAAGCGAGTGGTTGTTAAGAATTGGGTTTAAGGTGTAATAGAAAAACTTTACTTCTTCTTCTGTATCATTCACAGTAGGCGATACAACGAGGTTGAGAAGTTTGAAAAAGTTTTCATCAGAATTGGTGAAATCGTATTTATCGAGGAATATTTCCTCTAGTGTCCAATCACTATTGATTACGTAGTGCTTTTCCAAGTCTTGTCTTGCATTTGTGAATCTTGTGTCCGTAGAGCCTAAAGCTCGCAAATTTAAAATTGAATCAAAAAAAGTTAAAGGATCAATTTTGTTGAATAACTTTTCTTCTTGTTGAGCAAGAAGTCTTAAGATTTCTATTTTTATATTCTTAGCAAGCTGTAAATTTTTCATACTTTTCCAAAGTTATTCAGTTTGAGCTCAAAAGATTATTTTTCAATAATTCGGTTCGTAAATAATTGTCATAATACATTAAGTTTAACAAATCATGCTAGTAATCTACCATCCAATTTTTCAGTCATATTTCTTATAAATATGTGATTACTAGACAAAAGCTCATCCCACATATCAAGACAATTCCCTAGGTTTTCATCATCTTTATCATTTTCTGCTTGATCATATAGTTGTTGAATGACTCTCGTGATAGCATCTGTATCCATACGGCTTACTAATTCTTGAGTCTTTAACTTAAGAATATTCTGAATCATGATAATAATAAGGTCACTAAATTGAGCCATATTCATAGAACTTTCTTCTATTGAGTGTAAAACAT
>NZ_BKGB01000030.1:0-23907 GCF_008980925.1 Acinetobacter sp. TUM15071
ATCATATACTTAAACCTTGTAACTTCTATTATTTTTAAGTTGTAACCTCTAAATACCTATAGTTTTCAGGTTTAAAAAATCTTTTATTTTCCCTATTTTTTATTTAGTGCATTGGATTGCATCAAAGCGCATCTAATATGAAATTTAAAAAGGGCTCTAAACCTTATGAAACATAACGTTTGAACATATTTTTTCTGTGCATCAAAAATGAGACATTTAGGAACTGCGCAGGCGGGAGAGGAGACTGCGTTTGCCCTGTCGCCCCTGTTGAGTTTTATTGATTCCTTCAACTTGATATTGATTGATTTTATTTAGACAAAAAAAATGCCAAGCTTTTAAACCTGGCATTATAAATATCTAATAAATATATATTTTATATAGATATTTTGATATAATTTAAGTATCTATGGCTTTGGTTCAGTAGAAATTAAGTCATATTCTTTAACCTAATCACTTCAATACCGAGCTGATCATTAATTTGTTTTAATAGATTTTGGTAGTAAACAATTTCATTGAAATAAAAGACTCTAGCTGCCTTTTCAATATCACCGAAGCCACCTGAGTTTTGCGGTACCACACCCATTAACTGTGGTGGGATACGATGTCCTGCAAGCTGATCATCACGACTGGCAATCTTAATATTATAGAACTCATCCTTAGCAGCTACTTCAGCCAACGGAATAACATTTAATCCCTTTTCTTTCCCACCAGGTGTATAGACCAAAAGATTTTTAAAGTTGCCTGCACCTTTCGAGTTCTGTAATGATTCTTCCAATGCATCTACATCGTTTTGAGATTTCATAGCATCGGTAATGTGTAAAATATAACCTGCGTGTGCACCATTTTTATAATAACGTCGGCGGAATAAAGTCGCAGCTTCATTTAATAAAACTGCATTAATACTACTCAGATAATCAGGAACGCCATAGATCTCTTGCACAATATCAGCGTCAGCAATGTGGATTATTTCTTCAGGTTCAAAAACGTGTTGCTTACCTTGAAAACCATCCATTTGATAAAACCTTAAAAGATCAGTACCTTTTCTAATATTGATCGCAGGGCGTGACGTAATTTTTAGAACACCCCTGAAGCGGTTGTATTGAATATGGGCATAAGCATTTGCAAAGGTGATTAAGTTCAATGCTAAAGCATTAAAATCATGTCGGCTTAACAGAGGATGAGGAATAAAATCCACTGATAAAATATTGCGTTTGATGACGATCGCACTGGTATGGTGACTGGTACCTCGATACATTTTTGCAATCGCTGCAATATCATAAGGCAACTCATACCATTCCTGCCAAACAGGGCAATAGCCATAATCAAATAGTGTATGCCCATCCAGTACAGGTTCAGCTTCTCCAAAGCTTCGCATCATCATTTTGGTTTGTGCTTGCTCGATAGGCAAAGAGGAATCAGATCCGAGAGCAGACATCTGGTCCATACGTGGCAAAACAGTCGATAATAATCTGTCCAATATTTTCATGAATTAAATACTCTGATTCGGCTTTGATGTGCGCCAAGATGTGATGGATCAACAACATGAATGATTGGCGCATTTTCCAAACCATTCATCACTGCCCAAGCGATATCACCATGTCCAGTTTCAGCACTTCGACTGGTAATCAGTGTTTTATTTCCACCGCCACCAGTTAAGGCTTTTTTGATTGACAAGAATGACTTAGCTACAATTTGCAAACCTGCATCAAAATGCAGTCTACGTTTTTGGAATAACTCTTTAACTCGAAGCCCCATGCGAATTTTTAATTCAGGGGTATAGTTCAAACGAGTCAACTGAGGAAAGAAAAGTTCAACATGTTCAGCAACGGCCAAACCGTTCCCAGTGTTATCAATGCCGATAAAAGTTACGTTGTAACGCCCACAAACTTTTTTGATATACAAAGCTTGTTCACTGGCTTTCATACCCTGAAATTGTTTAATTTCGAGAATCCGATAAGGCTCAAGCGATGTTTGTGGTGGTGCGATCACTGCTAAAGCTGCATTGTCACCTGTGAATGAAGGGTCATAACCTAGCCACACTTCCCCTGCATATCTTGGATTTTGATTCGGGAAAAAGTCTTTCCACACTTCCCAACTGTCGACCATGTTTGGGATGATTTCTTTAAGTGGAAAATAAGATCCTGAATCGTCAATAAACTCACAATCAAACAGATTGGCAAATTCTTCATCGCCATACTCAGCAAGCAAGTCCTCACGATCAAATAGATCACAGCCCTTTTCTTCCGCATCGGTCAACGTGACAATCTGCCTCGTCTTTCGATCTGCACATTTGACAGGTGTTTTAAGGGCAACTTTGCTGACATCGATTTCAATTGGCAGCTTGCGTTTACTGTCTTTGCCTGTCCAAAAGGTATAGGCTTCATGCAAAATACTGGATGGCGTAGACATATAAATTTGCTTATACATCTTCTGAGATGCCATTGCCGAAGCGACTTTTTTGAACTGTAAAAACTTACGAATCCAAAAGAACTCGTCCATGATCACATCACCATGACGACCTTGAGCTGTGAGGGCATTTGTTCCCAAGTAATACACGGTTGCTTGACCATTTGGTCCGTTGATCACGATCGGATCTCCAGTGAGATCCAAACCAATCACTTCCAAAACAAAGGCTTTGATGTATTCAATGAACTGATATGCCTGCGCTTTCGATGCCGACATAAAGATTTTGTTTTTTCCAGTTTTTAATAGATCAATCAACGCCCAAAGCGCAAAAATATAAGTTGCACCAATCTGACGTGATTTTAATAAGATAAAGATTCGAGACCAGGATATCGCATCCATCCACTCTTCTTGATAAACATATAAAAACTCGTTGAATGCTTGTTCTAATTTTTCCAAGTCCTCTAGCGTGATCTGATTCTTCAACTTTTTCTTTTTTGGCGCAGCATTACGATTCTCAAGATTCGGATTGAGATCCGTTTGTTTACCTGACTCAAGGTATTTTTGAATTTTCGCCCATCGCTCAAACTGACGAGCGATCATGTCCATTTCTTTGTAATTCGCATTACTTTTATTTTCCATAAAAGTCAGAGTCATATAGCGAATTTTTAAACCTGTTGTCACCTCATCATAAACATCAGTTTTTGACCATTGGTCGCGTTGCTTCCAACTTTCGACAGTCGAACGATTTTCCCCAGTGTGAGTGGCGATTTCGGAGACAGACATACCCATCGAGAAAAGTATTCTTCCCTGCTGTCTTGGGTTCATGAGTTCTAGGAACGTTGGAGTGTTTGTATTCATGTGCTTAATGTTGCTTTAAGCACAAAAATTCTTTGAGTGATGCTTTCCTGATTAACGCTTAATCAGGATGAGTCAGATTGCACCGAACCACAGCTCCGAAGCAGACTTCAATCATCGTAAAAATGATATGTGGAATACAAATGGCGGAGCTACCAGGAGAAGGACGTGTAATCAAACGTTTTCGAGTTGCTCGTGAAGGGCAAACCGTAGATGGGCGTGAGTTAACACGCCAAGAAATTCAAGAAATGGCAAGTTCTTACAATCCTGAACATTATGCAGGACGTATCAATATTGAACATTGGAGTGGGTTTTCACCTGAACCACCGTTTAATGCCTATGGCGATGTCGTGAAAGTCGAAGCCGTTGAAGAAAATGGATTGATGTGTTTGTACAACACACTTTCAGCATTACCAAACTTTGTAGCGATGAATAAACAAGGGCAAAAAATTTACCCTTCCATTGAGTTCTATCGCAACTTTGCAGGCACTGGTAAAGCTTATCAAGTCGGTCTAGGCATGACTGATACTCCCAACTCGCTCGGTACTCAAGCCATTAAATTTTCTAACAAACTTCATTCGCTCAGTACCCAACCTGATTCGGAGATCTATATCACCATGTCTGAACAAAATCCAAATGAAGGTAAAAGCCTCATTGATCAGCTTAAAGAAGTGTTCACCCCTACACCAAAACCAAAAGAACAATTCAGCGATGAATTGGCAGCGCAATTAACGCAAGGCTTGGTGCAATGCTTTAACGGCTTAAAAACCTTAACTCAGGAAGTCGGAGCATTAAAACAATCATTAAGTGCACCGCCAGCAGCTGCGCCAACACAACAAACTGTGCCTGTAGTTGAAACACCGCCTGCAGCTGCGCCAGAACAACAATCCAACCAAAATCCACCTGCTGCACCAGGTGCAAATTTTGAAAATTCATTACAGCAACTTACGCAAAGCATTAGTGATTTAAAAACTCAATTTAATGCCATGAGTACAACACCAATGAATCCACCGCCTGCAAGTACAGGTGGCGCAGCAAACACTATCCATTACTAAGGAATTAAATAATTATGTCAGTCGTTCTACAACCTGAAGCACGTCAGTTATTTAGTTCTTATAAAGCTGATGTTGCTCGCGCAAATGGTGTTGACAGTACCAAGCAAACTTTTGCTGTATTACCTGTGCCAACACAAAAAATTATCCAAGCCTATCAAGAAGCTGCTGATTTCTTAAAGCTCATTAACGTATGGCCAGTAGATAATGCCAAAGGCGAAAAAATATCACTCAGCCTTGGTACAACCATCGCAGGCAATACCAATACCAACCTGAATCCACGTCAACCCACTCCTGTCGGTGCTTTAGATTTACTGGATGAGTACGACTGTACCCAAACCAACTATGACGTAGCGATGAAATGGATCTTGCTCAATGCTTGGCGACATTTTCCTGACTTTAAGAAAAAGCTTCAAGAAATGGTGATTCGTGCGGTGGCATTAGACAAACTGTGTATCGGTTGGAATGGTGTTTATCGTGCAGCCACAAGTGATCGTGTTGCCAATCCACTATTACAAGATGTGAAAAAAGGTTGGTTGCAAAAAATTCGTGAAAATGCGCCTGAACAACATTATGAAGGTGTAGATGTCACAGTCGGTGGTGTAACCAGTAAAAAAACACTAATTGGTTCAGCGCATGAGTTCAAAACGTTAGATGGCTTAATTGAATTCGGGATTGAAGAATACATTGCTGAACAGCACCGTGATAGTGGACTGATTGCCATTTGTGGTCGTGGCATTTTAAGCGATAAATATTTACCGCTATTAAATACCATCCAAGATCCAACCGAACAATTGGCAGCACGTACCATTTATGCCAATAAGCAGCTTGGTACATTAAAGGCATTACATGTACCAAAATTCCCTGCCAAAACCATCTTGATCACCACGCCTGACAATCTTTCGATCTATATCCAAAACGGCACCTTTAACCGTTCGATCGTAGATCAACCTGAATGGGATCGTGCTGTGGATTTCCAATCGATCAATGAGGACTACGTCGTTGAAGATTATACCAAGTGCTTATTAATCGAAAACATCGAACTGGATGACTAATCATGGGCATGAACTCAATGCGCCAACATCGTGAAAAGATGTTGGCAGAAAAAGCGTTAAAAGCGCAGCAAAGCCCTGATCCACGTCAAAAGCGTACGGTGGCTTGGGATCTCGCTTCAGGTCCTGATCAATCTGTTCAAATCCCTGCTGAACTTTTAAATCAGGCAAACGTTCCAAATGTTGAACTACGCATGTTCAACCATTTGAACATTTTGAAAGAGATGAAATCGATTCAGGAACGTATTGCCAAAAAAGCGGAATGGTTACCTGAGTATTTAGGTTATATCGAGGGCTGCCTTGCCGTTTCGCCTGCCCCTCAGAACACCACTTTAGTTCATTTAATGATATGGGCAATCGATGCCAATGATTTTGAATTGGCAGTGCGTATTGCTGAATATGTTGTGTTGAATGACATGGTGATGCCTGAAGGCTATACACGAACAACGGCTGAATTTGTCACGGAGCAATCTGCAGAAGTCTTTATCGATGACACTGACCTTGCTATCGCTAATGCGTCTTTGATTGAGCGCATCATCAGCCTTGGTCAAGGTGAACAAATTGTCGATGAAGTTCGGGCAAAAATTTATCGTGCACTGGGCGATGCATTGAACCAGGCACAACCAATGGAAGCTGTTTCAGCTTATAAGAATGCGCTTCGATACAATCCCAAAGCAGGCTGCAAAAAAGATTTAGAGCAGCTTGAAAAACGATTGCGTCAACCTGCAACCGAGTCGTCTCCCGACGCCACTGTCGGCTCGCAGGCAGTTTCAACGGCAGATCAAAATGCCGATGGGATTGTTCCTGCGTCCACCGACTCCAAGCCAAAGGAGTAAGCCATGCTTTTAAACGCACCTGTCACCGATGCTGAAGTACAAAATCCGATTGCTGAATATCCCAATATCAGCATTAAAGACTTGATTGCTCAGGTGCGTTTAGATCAATCCAAAGGCGAACTTTTACTTTCTGAAAAAATCACCTTAGCGATGGACATCATCAATCGCGAAATTGATTTTATGCTAATCGAATCCGATGAGCAGATCCGCAAATACAAACGAGCTGTGAGCTATGAAGCAGCAGCTCTAATATGTGAAGACAATCTTGATTTTGATACCACCACCACTGGGCAGTCGCGTGGTGAAAATCAGAAAGACAAAGCCGATTCGCTTCGCAGGATTGTTCAACACACCATTGCTGATTTAACCAATCGCCCACGAAACCGAGTTCGACTGATATGAAGTCAGTCAACGCTATACAGGGCGATACATTGGAGTCGATTGCATATCGTTATTACGGTGCAAAGGCGGTCGATATGTTGCCTGCCTTGGTTGAAGCCAATTCAACCAATGAACAAATATTTTTAACCGAACATCAATCCATACAATTACCAGAATTAACTAAAGCTTCAGCACCACAAACACTCAAGCTTTGGGATTAAGGGGATGGGCATGAATGACCCAATTAGTATCAAAGGACTTCCGTGGTTTATCAAAATCATTGCAGCAGTGATTGGGGCTATTTTTGCCCTCACATTAAGCGGTGATATTGATGCCGAAGGACGAATTAAAATTACCAAAGGCTTAATCATTAAATTTTCATTTAGTGTGGCCATCAGTCTTTATGGCGGTGCTGCTTTTCTTGAATATTTCCAATTGACGCATTATTCACACCCTGCTCAAGGTGTCGTGATGCTGTTTTTTGCGGTATTTGGTTTGCTGTTTGTCGGCATCTTTTATCAATCGATTCGATTGTTAGAGGGCAAAAAGCCGAGTGAACTGATTAGTGAAATTAAAGCTGCGTTTGCTGCGATGTTTAAGTAGGTGATCTATGAATAAGAAAATCACTATCGAGCAAATCATAGCTCAAGCTAAAGACTTAAACATTGAAACTGCTGCGTTACAAGCTGTGATCGAAGTTGAATGTAAGGGTAATGGCTTTAATGATGATGGCACTCCAGTCATTTTATTTGAGCGTCACATCATGCGTCGTCGATTGATCAATAATAAAAAGTCGAAAATTGCTGATGAAATGATGCGTAAACGTCCTGACCTATGTTCAACGACTTCAGGTGGCTATGGCTTGGAGTCTGTACAGCATTTAAAACTTAAAGATGCTGTGAAGTTTGATCGCATCAGTGCCTTAGAATCGTGCAGTTGGGGCTTAGGGCAAGTGATGGGCTATCACTGGTACACGCTTGGTTATGAATCTATTCAAGAATTTATCAATGCGATGTACAAGGATGAAGCTTCCCAATTAGAAGCAATGTGCCGTTATATCAAATTTAATAATTTGATTAATGCCCTAAAAAATAAAGACTGGACAGCATTTGCGAAAGTCTACAACGGTAAAAATTATAAGGTCAATAATTATGATACCAAGTTAGCCAATACATATAAGCGCTTTGCGAGTTAATTATGAAAGCCCTGATTCCACTGAAGCAATTTTTAAGTGAACGATTCCCGATGATGACAGCAGATAAATGTCATTTGCTGATCGTCAATGGTTCATTTAAAGATGGATATTTGGAATACACAGCTCGACTGCTGATCCTTGATTATCGTTCAGATCCGATTCAAGTGATCGTCGCATTACGTGAATGGCTCAAATCAAAAAACCTATATTTGGATGCCACTGGTAAAGATATTCTGATTTCGTTTAATTCTGAAGTGATTGATACCGAAACATTCGATCTCGAAATTGATTTCCCACAACGTGACAAGCTTGTCGCAGAAGGAAACGATTATCACGTTTGCCCACCGTTGGTTTGGGATGATATCAAAGGCGGTTTTTATCCTACAGGTACTTAATCAATGGATGCGATCAACGGTTTAAATCATTGGCTTGACCAAATCACCTTATTGCTTGAACCATCCAAACGTCGAGAACTTATGCGACGTTTGGCTCAAGGATTACGTGTCCGCTTTCGTGATCGCATCAAGCAACAACGAGATCCAAACGGCAAACGCTTTACCCCAAGAAAACGAGATCAAATCGGAAATATAAAACGACAAGGTGCCATGTTCCAAAACATCGGCAAACAACTCAAAACAGATTATTCAGCAGATCATGCAGCGGTTGGTTTTGGTGGGCGCACTGGTTTTGTGGCTTCGGTGCACCAGGAGGGAAAATCGGTTCGGCCAAGTAAATATGCAAAACCCACCAAATACTCTATTCGAGAATTGGTGGGTTTTAGTAAAGATGATATTAAGTGGGTTGAAAAAACAATAAATACATTTTTGACGTCAAAAGTATAATAGTTACTTAATAGTAGCCGTTGAAGCTATAACCTTTTCTGCTAGAAACCTTATGACTGGTAAATATTCCTTGATATACTCATCCTTGCCCGAAAATGGGATATAACGTTCACTCCGATTGTACTTATCACTTGAGTGAACAATGCCATTTCGAATAGCTTTAATAATCCTAGATATTGAAAATATAATATTTTCTTCATTTAGAGAAGTTTTATCAATTTTCTCCCCATATATTTCACAAGCTTTTATAGTACTACCTCTGCCTAACTCTCCCCAAAAACCAATCAAATCGCTTGGAACTATATAAGTTTGCAATACACATTGCAGCATTTTATTTTCATCATTTTGAATAGAATTCTGCTTAATTACAGCTAAAATTTTTTCAATACTTTTATCATTAGGCTTAAACTTTGCATCATTTAAAAAATACTTCATATCTTGATAAAGTTTCTTCTCAATACAGCTCAAAAAATTATACTCTAGAACATGATAATAAGACAAAAATTTGTGACCAGATGTATTTGATATTAATGCATTTTTATAAAATGATATTAAATTAGCATCATAAGAAACAGAAGGAATCTTCAACTCACTACTATCGAATCTATGTTCTGAATTAATATTAGAATTAACACTATACCCCTCATGAAAATTAAAACTTATATTTAAACCATTCACTAATAAATTATAAAAACAATTATTTAAAATTTCTCTAGTATTCTTTATTTCTTTTTTAGAAACTTTTACACCTACTGAATTACTTAAATAACAAACCTTAGCAGAAAAATATAATCCAGGGAGTATTCTATTAATATCAATATACTTAATATTAGAAACAGAACCACTAAGAAATAATCTCCTCCTATTTAATGCAGATTCAATACCTGACAAAACTTCATTAACGAAATAATTATCATAATCTTTATTCATAAAAAGACTTAATTTCATTTCAAAACTAGGTTCATCAATAGAAATTCGATATTCATCATTACTCATCACTATACCTTCACCACCATCCAACAGAGGTGAAAACAATCGACCATTATAACCCTCATACAAGGGTGTAAAATCCAAAGCAAACTCCAATAAATTATCTAAATTTCTGCATGCATATTCATCATAAAAAAGCTCTGTATTATTAATATCTTTATTTTGAATATATACAGACAATTTACCTTCAAAATCTTGTAGATAATCATTATAATTATCTAAAGTTGACAATCTTCCAAAACTTAAAAGTAATTTATTCTGATTGAAGTTCAAGTATATTTTTCTACCACCCTCATCATTTTCTTCTTGAAAGTTTATATTTAAATTCTCAATTTCAAGCTTTGAAAATCTACCATTTAGAAAATCCACTAAAACAGACATAATCCCCTCACCAGTAATAAATTAACTAATATTATCAATATTCTTGACAACACAAAATAACAAAGTTAACTTGTTAAGACCACTCCACATGAGTGGTCGAGTTTGGTCGCTCGTTGAAAATACATGGTAGACAACCGCTACTTGCGGATTTTTTTTGTCTATAATTCGGTGTACCCGCGTTTTGGTGGATCGGATGGGGAGGCGTAAGCCTGCCGTTTTGCCTGTGTTTTACGGTCGACCAACCCCGTTCGATCTGCCACCCTAGTTTGGTCGCTAGGAGGGCAGAAAAACCAAATACACAGGTGAATCATCATGAATAAGAATTTAACGGCACAAAACCGTCTCGACAAAATCTGCTATCAACGCATCCAATCATCAAACTTTGCCCAATCCTCTACACTCATTCAAAAAATTATTAAAACAATCAAAGGGAGAAGCATATGAAACATCCCTGCTTTTCTCTCAGCGAAGATAATTACAACGTCGTGAATGAAGTCCGTGCCACACTTAATATCGTTGCCTCTATGGGTTTAAACGATACCAGTGATAGTTGCAATCAACTCTCTAAAGACGACCTTATCTGTGTACTGCTTCAAGCAGAACAAAGGCTCAAACAAGTGTTAGAAGAAACCGCAAAAAACTTCCGATCCTGAATAACCTTTAATCAGGAATGTCCAAATAGAAAGCCATACGTAAAAAGCCCATGATCCAAACATCATGGGCTTTTTTGTTTCAACATGAACAATTTAAACAGGCAATTTCAAAACTTGGCAGGCATTGGCACCGTGATTGCGGTCGATGCTTCAGTCGGGAAAATGCGCCTAAAAATCGACGAAAACGAAACCGACTGGATTCCGATTCCAACCATAGCTGCAGGTGTGGTCAAGTTCTGGCGATGCCCATCGCTAGGCGAACAATTTTCAGTAACAGCACAAGGCGGTGAGCTGACTAGTGCAGTACCACAAATCAGCCTATTTTCTGAAGCAAATCCCCCACCGACTGACAATCCTGACGAAGTTTTTATTCAACTTGGCGAACATAGCATTGTGGTCAATGTTGCCACTGGTGAAACCAACTTCAAATTAAGCAAATGCATCTTTGATGTTCCTGAAACCATTTTCAAAGGCAAAGTCCACGCTGAACAAGACATCACGTCTGATACCGATGTCAATGCTGCAGGTGTCAGCCTTGTTCAACATCCTCACGGTGGTGTCATGAGCGGACCAAGTCAAACCAGTGCTGCAGTACCGACTGGAGGCGTTTAATGAAAGGCATGTCGAGAATTACAGGCTATGCGATCACAGATGATGAAAGCCAAGAATACGCCCATTTAAAACAATCCATTCACGACATTTTAAGCACCCTGATCGGCACACGCTTGTGCCGACGCTTTTATGGCTCATTGGTCCCTGAACTGATCGATCAACCGTGTAACGAGTTTACCCAAGTGAAACTGATGTCCGCTGCGGCCACTTCACTGATTCGTTTTGAACCAAGAATCAAGATTAGTCAAATCCGAGTCAACCAATCCGCACAAACACCAGGGAAATGGGATTTCTTTATTTTAGGCAATCAAATTACCGCTTCAGGCGAAAAACCTTTTAACGAAAACTTTATGATTGGAGCAGCTGCATGAGCACCACACGAATTGATTTATCAGCACTGCCCTTTCCCAATGTTTTAGAAACACTGGACTATGAAGCCGAGTTAGCAGCATGCAAATCGGATCTGATTTCTAGAGATCCTGATCTTGCACCGGTTCTAAATTATGAAAGTGAACCCTTGGTCAAACTGCTACAAACTTTTGCCTATCGTCAATTCTTAAAAACTGGAGCGATCAACGAAAAAGCCAAAGCTTTGATGCTTGCTTATGCCAAAGGTGCAGATCTCGACCACTTAGCAGCGAATCGTGGCGTTTACCGTAAAACCATTATTGAAGCCAATCCAAATACCACCCCACCGACCGCTGCGGTGATGGAATCAGATGAGGATCTCAGACGTCGAGTTCAACTCGAACCTGAATCCATGTCAGCAGGCTCGGAAGGTTGCTATCAATTTTGGGGCTTATCAGCACATGGCCATGTTAAAGATATTGCCGTAACCACACCGACTGCAGGCTTTGTCGATATTTATGTACAAAGTCACATTGATGATATTGCAGTCCAATCTTTACTTGATCTTGTTGATCAAACACTCACGCCAAGTACGCGCAGACCGTTCACCGACAAAGTCACAGTCAAAGCGGCCACACCTATTGAATGGACATTAAACGCTTCACTGGTTTTATTCCCTGGTCCTGATGCCGAAGTCGTCAAACAAGCAGCTGAAACGGCTTTGGCTGAATACATCAGTATCACCAATTCACTCGGCTTTGACGTAACACGCAGCGGATTATTTAGAGCATTGCACCAGGGCGGAGTTCAAAACGTCATTATCAATAATCCAGTGAATGACATCGTGATCGCCAAGAGCAATTACGCAAAAAACATCGGCTTCGATATCAACATTACGGAGTTCAGAGATGTCTAGCTTACTGCCACCTAACGCAACCAAACTTGAAAAAAACATCGAGCAGATTGGGCAGCGTACCACTCAATTGCCCATCCCTTTTGTTGAGTTACATCGAGTCGAATTGTGCCCTGTTCCCTTTCTCGCATGGTTGGCTTGGGATCATCGCGTGGAGTACTGGCGATCAGACTGGAACGAAACAGAAAAACGCCAAGCCATTTCAGAAAGCAAAGCATTCAATGCCCAACGTGGCACACGCTCTTCTATTGAAAGTTTGCTGAGTAAGTTTGCAAATAATTATCAGCTCAAGGCATGGCATGAGTTTAATCCCCCACAACCGCCTTTTACCTTTGTTGTGATTATCAACGAACTCTCCGTTTCAATTGACCAACTCTTACAAATTCAAACCGCTGTCGAAGCCACCAAATCTGCACGAGATAATTTTTCAATATCGGCAAAAGTGGTCAGCAGCGGTCAATTCCAAATGACAGGTGCCTGCCATTCAGGTGAAACCGTACATTTAAGTTCGCTTTAGGATAGAACAATGACCGCAAAATATTATGTGACCCTCACAGATTACGGTGCAACACAGGTCGCTCAAGCACATGATGTCGCATCAATTACATTGACTCAAATGGTGATTGGTGATGCCAATGGTGTTCCATACGATCCTGTCGATCAAAAAAATCGAACTACATTAGTCAATCAACGGGCGAGTGTTCCTGTTCAGTCAGTAGTCATCAATGGTGCTGTCACTACAGTTACAGCAACAATTCCTGCCAATATCGGTGGTTTCAATTTGCATGAGATTGGATTAAAGGACAGCACTGGTCAACTTGTCTATATTGGTAATTATCATGGCGGTTATAAACCTGCTATCGCTGAAGGTGCGGGTGGTGAATTAACTATTGTGATTGATATTAAAGCCGAAGCAGGTAATCAGGCTTTGATTGAAATTGATCCAAATATCGTGACGGCAAATAAGGATTGGGTCAAATCAAAGATTGAGGAATTAAAACTAGACTTATTAAATGAGATTAATCTTGCTAAACAGGATGTGGCTGTTGGGGATCTTTATATTACTACGCTTGCATTTCCTGATGCCCAAGCTGTCGCCAACCATAAAGGATATGGCACTTGGGAACCTTTTGGAAACGGTCATGCCTTAGTTACTCGTTCACTATCACACGATAATTTAGGTGCATATGAATGGCTTAAATTTATTGGGGCTACTGGTGGCTCTAATACTCATCAATTAACGGTAAATGAGTTACCTAGCCATCAATTCAACTATCCTAACCAGTGGGCAGGAACTAACCCGCCAAACGCTGTAGAAGTTTATTCTTATGATGACATTGGTTGGGCGAAAGATGGATCTGCTGATACCTCTTTGACTCAGCATACGAATAGCGTGGGTGGCGATCAACCTCATAATATTGTCCAGTCTTCTATCGTGATTGCAGCATGGAGAAGAATGACATGATTCAATATATCAATCCCGATTAGGTTTTAATCAGGATACAAGCATTCGCACTGTTGAATTTATGCATTCAATATCTCCAAAAGCCACCCTACCTTTTGGAGATTTTTTAAATGGCAAACCAACACCATGGCATTACAGGACGTGAGGTCCAATCAGGCATCATTCCCATGCAAGATTCCACAACCAATACCATTGGAATGATCTGTTTTGCAGACGATGCAGATCCTGTCATTTTTCCAGAAAATATCCCGGTTCGAGTTTCATCAATCAATCGCGTTTTACCTGCAGCGGGTCTAACAGGCAATTTGCGCAAATGCCTTGAGATCATTTCTAAAATTACAAATCCTACGCTGATCGTGATTCGAATCCCTTCCCCGTTTGGTGAAGTTTTTGATGTGCATAATGTGACTGGTGGCGTTAACGAATTCGGACAACGAACAGGTATTGAAGCATTCTTGACTGCAAAATCAATCCTTGGGATTAGCCCTAAAATTATTATCGCTCCTGATGTTGAAACGCCCGACGTTGTTGAGGCTTTAGCTGCGGTATGTAAAAAATTACGTGCGTATAGCTACGTTACCCCTCGCGATATTACAGGCGGTATTCTCCCAACAGCTGAAGAAGTTGTCTTATATCGCGATCAGCTTGCACATCGTGAGATTGAATTGATATGGCCTGAGTGGACCTCAGGGAGTGTATTTTTGGGGGAGATCCAACCCCCTCAGCACTAAGTTGTGAGGGGGCGATAAGATCCTTTAAATGGGTTATGGCGATCCGACAAGGCACAACACCTGCTGCAAATCTCAGTGTTCTTATAGATGGTGTAAATCAACAAGATAAACCACCTTTAACTTGGTTAAATGAACAAGTTTTAGAGGAAAATTACCCTTATCTATCTCCTGATCTTGAAGGATTTCAAGTGGGGCAAGGAGTTATGCAATGGACGAATAACGATGATAAAAATCATCGTGTGGAAATTGTCAGCAATAACCCTGATATCATTCTGCTTGCATATGGAAATCCAACTGTGATGGCATTTTCCTCCACTCATATTGGTGTTTGTCTTAGCCATAGTGGAGCTGAATCAATATCCTGCTCTGGGGCAACTGATAAAGTTAAATTTATATCTTCGGGTTTAAGTAGTTACAACACAGGATACAACCTTCGCGTTAATGGCTTTAATTACCGAGATTTCAATTGGAGTGGTGATACTTCTCTTGTTGGATATTTACAACATGCAGTCTTGAATTATCTTTCTGACAAACTAATCGTCACAACGGAAGGTTCTGGCTTTGGAACAGATTGGACTATTCAAAATATTTCAAATGAAAATTTAAGAATTAGTCTTGTACCTTGGATAAGTGCTACTGATTTTTCCATTGCTCCAGATAATGAAAACCCTACTTTGCACAGTCCAAATTCACAGGTTTTCGAGTTTTGTCTTTCCCCTGCTACACAAGTTGATCCACCATGGGACATTGAATACCAGTATGAAGGAGAAACTACAAGGGAACTTACTGGCAGTGACATTCCGGATTATAGTAATTTTGGAAACGTATATGCGACATCTCTAAAGCTCAATAATACAGTGATAAGAATCGGTGATGCTGCTTTCAAGGCTTGGTCATATGCTCTATCACTTGAGTTAAGCAACACTGTAAAAAACATTGGAAATGGAGCATTTAGTTCATGGATCAGAGCAACCACTTTAGTTATTCCTGAGGGGGTTGAAACCATTGGCGGTGAATGCTTTGACCACTGGCTTATGCTAAAAACATTAACTTTACCAAGTTCGATTACTAGTATTTCGTCTGCCGCATTTAATTATTGCTCAGCACTAGAAAAGATCACGGTCAACGCAGTTAATCCGCCAAATATGACTGGAGCTGCATTTTGGGACACTAATAACGCACCTATTTACGTACCTCAACAGTCCGTAAATGAATATAAGGCCGCTCCAAATTGGTCAAATTATTCATCGCGTATTTTTCCAATATCTTAGATCAATGAAACCACCTTCGGGTGGTTTTTTTTCAAATCAACAAATCCCGATTAGCTTTTAATCAGGATTGCGCAAATAGCGAAGCCTGCGCAATCACCTCATGATTGACCCATCAACCTATGAAATGGGAAATTTCATGCCTCAAACCAATTTATCCGAACTGTACGGACATGGCAGTTTCACTGCCGTCGTCGCAGCTGCAGCTTTACGAGCCGATACCGACAAAAAGGTGGGCTGGCATAAATCACTATCAAATATTCCAGTTACTGGTCCAACGGGAATTAGCCAAGCTTTAACTTGGGACCTTGAAGATCAAGACACCGACGTCGGTTACTTAAATCAGCATGACATTACAAGCATGATCCAGCATCAAGGATTCCGCTTTTGGGGCAACCGTAATTGTTCTGATGATCCTCGCTTCAGTTTTGAAGTGGCCACACGTACAGCGCAATTTATTTTAGACACCATCCTTAATGGCTGTTTTCCATTCGTGGACGAACCACTGACCCCTTATCTTGCTAAAGACATCATCGACTCCATCAATGCTGAATTAAAAGAGCACGTTACAGCACGTCGATTGCTTGGTGCGTCCGTGTGGTATGACCCTGCTCAGAACTCTATTCAAGGCTTACAACAAGGACAGCTTTGGATTGACTACGACTACACCCCTGTTCCTACCCTCGAAAACTTAGGCTTAAACCAACGCATTACTGATCGCTACCTAGTGGATTTCAGCAAATTGCTTGGTGGTGGCACAGCAACGACCTAAGGAGTCAAACATGCTTCCACGCACTCTTAAAAACTTTAACACCTTTGTTAATACCCATTCATGGGCAGGCGTTGCCGAGTCAATCACCATTCCAAAAATCACCAAAAAGACAGAAGACTATCGTGGCGCAGGCATGATCGGTGATGTTGCTTTGGCGATGGGCTATGAAAAGCTCGAAGGTGAAGTCAAATATGCAGGCTTTGACGTAAAACAATATCGTCAACTTGGTGTTTGCGGTACGTCGGATCTGCCTGTTCGTTATGTCGGTGTTTATGAACGTCAAGACAATTGCACCACGCAAAATGTCGAAATTTACATGCGAGGTCAAGCACTCGAACTTGATCCTGGTGATTCCAAAAATGGTGAACGTACTGAAATCACCATGACTTACAACTACAGCTACTACCGCATGGAAGTCGATGGAGTCGTCCAAGTCGAACTTGATTTCATCAATGGCATTGAACGCTTTGGCGACACCGACGTTGCTGAAGCCATCCGTGAATTACTCGGCCTATAAGGGCGAGTCACCCCTAATTTTTAATTGAACCAGGTATTTTCCCATGTCAAACAAACAAGACAAAGATGCAGCAACTACGACTGAACAAAACATTCAAACCATTGCAGATCCCAACCTACGTATCGTTGATTTAGAACGTCCGATCATTCGTGGATCTGAATCAATTACACAAATCACTTTGCGTAAACCCAACGTGGGCATGCTGCGCAATTTAAGCCTGCAGGATGTGCTGAAGTGGCAAGTCGAAGCGACCAACACACTGCTGACTCGTATCACATCACCCACCCTTAGTTTGAACGATTTAAATGGGATGGATATCGGTGATTACACCGCTTTAGCTGTGGAACTGACTAATTTTTTGGTCAGTGCGAAAGCGAAATCCCTAGCAGTGTAGATGAAGTCATTGCCAATCTAGCGGTTATTTTCCACTGGACACCAAAGGATTGCGAAGATTTTGAAATTGAAGAGCTGATGCAATGGAACCAACGTGCAAAAGCTCGAAGTGAAGTAGATAAGTAAAAAGGCAATGGTGAATGAGCAATTTAACCCTAAGTGCGATTCTAACGATCATCGATGAAGCATCGAAACCACTTAAAGCGATTCAAAACTATAGTGAATCAAGCTCAGACTCCATTGCTGAACTGAATCAAAGCATTCGCCAACTCAATCAAACCTTGGGCGGATCAGATGCCCACCGCTATAACCAATCATTAAAACAAACTGAAAAAAATACCAGTGCAGTCCGTTCCGCATCACGTTTACTGGTTACCGAATATGGACATGTAGACCACGCGCTTACCGCCCTTTTGCATAAGACAGATCAATGGAATGCCAAATTAGCGCAAAGTCGAAAGAACATGCGCCAAGAGTTCAAAAATATTGCGGTCAGTGGTGCGATTGCAGGCGCAGGGATTTATCAATTTTTTAAACCTGCCATCGAGTTTGAAAAACAAGTCAGTGGCGTACAGGCAGTTTTAGGTTTAGACAAAGCCAGTGTCGCCATGAAGCAGCTTGAAGCCGATGCTCGTAAATGGGGTGCAGCATCATCATTTAGCCCAACTGAAGCAGCTCAGGCACAGTTTGCACTTGGCTCAGGTGGCTTTAATGTCGATCAGATCCGCCAAGCTCTAGGCGGCACATTACAACTTGCAGAGTCAGGAAAAGTCGAACTTGAACAAGCAGCCCAAATCGCAGTCGGTACACTTAATGGTTTTGGATTAGTCGCCAAAGAAATCACACGGGTAAATGACGTATTCGTTCAAGCTACCAATGCCACAGCAACCAGTGTCGGTGGACTGGGTGAAACCATGAAATACGTTGCTCCAGTCGCTAAACAATATGGGGCAAGTATCGAACAAGTGACTGCCATGACTGGCTTATTGGGCAATAACAATATTCTTGATACCCAAGCAGGCACAGCATTACGTGGCATCATGTTACGCCTTGCTGCCCCACCCAAAGCTGCACAAGATGCCTTGGATAGATTAGGCGTAAAGACTGCAGATGCCAAAGGCAACCTCCGCGACTTATCTGATGTTCTCGATGAGCTACGTATTAGAACCAGTAAAATGGGGTCTGAAGAACGCCTTGCCCTACTCTCGGATATTTCAGGCACAGAAGCCGCTTCAGCGATGGCAGTGTTGGTCGACCAAACAGGTGTCGTCGATGAAAAAACAGGGAAAGTCGTCAATAAAATAAAAGAGCTGACCAAAGAATTAGAAAATTCAGAAGGTGCGGCAGCTGCAGCAGCAAAAATTCTCAAAGATAACCTTGCAGGTGATATTGAGAACATGGGGGGCGAATGGCAAGACTTGAGTATTTCGCTGCAAAAAGTGCTTGGCAATGATCTTAGAAATTTTATTCAACAAATCTCTGAAATTATCGGACGTATTAAAACTTGGGTCGATGCTAATCCCGAACTGGTACGCACACTGGCAAACATCGCTATCAAATTACTGATGTTTAAAGTGGCTTTGCTAGGCGTGAAATACAGCACCAATCTATTCTTTGGGGCAATCATTAGTGTGATTGGAGGTATCACCAAACTGACGATTTTATTATGGGTCGCTCATAAAATTGCTGATAAGTTTGGCATTGGTTTACCAAGCCGATTTACGGTTATTTCTAAAGCCATTCAATTTCTAAGCCGTGCATTTTTCTTTTTGGCACGTCAGGCAATCCCTTTGGTGATTGCAGGGATTCGAGCTTTAGCGATCGCAGTCCTGACCAATCCACTTACATTAATGATTGCAGCGATTATCGCAGTCGCACTAGTGATTTATCGCTACTGGGGTCCGATTAAAGCATTCTTTCAAGGCTTTTGGTCAGGACTCATGATCGGACTTGCACCGTTTAGAAATACCATCAGCAGTTTATTTAACACCATGAAAACCACACTAGCCCCATTAAAACCATTATGGGATGGCTTGGTGGTCGTATGGACGATTTTTAAAGGTGTGCTTGCTGAAGCACTCACCCCTTTCCAAGCCACGAACCAAGAGCTCGCCAATGCCACAGCCTATGGCTCATCGTTTGGCGTAATCATTGGCAGTGTGATTGGGATTATTGGTGAACTAATTTTAAGCTTTGTTCAACTCAGCGCTACCATTCTCACCACAGTGGGTACAGCGATCGGCGTGTTTTTTGGGTGGATGTCTTTATTACCTGATCGCGTCGGCAAAGCATTCAATGCCTTAAAAATCTATGTCAAAGAAGCAGGCGCAGCGTTTGTCGATTTCTTGCTGACTCCCCTGCGCCTAGTCATTGATACAGTCAATTTACTCATCAAAGGGATTAATAAAATCCCAAGTATCAATATTCCTAAAATTCCACAGTTGCCGACCTTTTCTGCACCCACTGTCACGACTCCGACTAAAACAGTGACTCCGACCAGGGCGATCCCATTCCCAAGTCGAACAGCTCAAACAACCAATCATTTTATGGGTGCTCAAATCAGCATTACAGGCGTGAATGATCCAAAGCAAGTGGCGATGTTAGTCGATCAAAAGTTAAAGCAGCATCAAAACTCAATCACGGCTCAACAGCAACGTACATACACAGACAGGGATTAAATCAATGCTTATGTGTTTAGGACAATTCCCTTTTACCACTGACACGCTCACATTCAACGAGATCCAACGGCAACGATCTTGGCAATATGCTGACAACGCAGTGGCGAAAGGACGTAAGAAACGCCAATTCATAGGCTCAGGCGATGACATCATCACACTGCCTGGTCTCATCTATCAGGAGCATGGTTTTGGTAATCGCTTTGCGCTCGATGACTTAGCGCAGATGGCAGATACAGGGCAAGGTTTTGTCCTGGTCGATGGCAGCGGTTATTTGTACGGTGTCTATACCATCGACAACATCGACGAAACCAAACAGGTTCTATTTTTCAATGGCGTACCTCGCAAAATTGATTTCACCATTAAACTTACTCGGATTGATGATGATCGCATTGAACAACAGACTGAAGCGGAGTCATAAACATGATTAAGACTCCCATTTGCGTTTTAACAGCCGACAATCAGCCCCTAAATGAGCAAATTGTTAAACGGATTATCAGTGTTCAAGTGACCGATAACCGTGCCAATCAAGCCGATCAACTCGACATCGTGCTCGATGACAGCGATGGCGTTTTAGAGTTACCCCGACGAGGCGTAAAAATTAATTGTCAGCTTGGTTTTGAAGGTGAAGGCTTACACGATAAGGGCGATTTTATTGTCGATGAAACCGAATGGTCAGGCACACCCGATACCGTCAACATCAAAGCTTCCAGTGCTAACTTTAAAAGTAAAATCAAAGAAGCCAAGTCAAAATCTTATCATCGTAAAAAATTCGGTGAAATTGCTGCAGAGATTGCAAAAAATCATGAATTAACATTGGTGATGACTGATGACTTAAAACAAATCAATCTCAATCACATCGATCAAACCAATGAATCTGACCTCAATTTACTGGTTCGGATCTCTAAACAAAACGGTGCTGAAATGGCTGTGAAAAAGGATCGTTTATTGATTTTTAAAGCAGGTTCAGCAAAAACCACTTCTGGCAAAGACCTCCCCTCTCTGACACTGACACGCAATGATGGCGATCAATTCAGATACTTAGAACAAGATCGTGACTCAGACTACACAGGCGTATCAGCCAGTTATCATGACCAGGGCAAAGCAACTCGTAAACGAGCAACGTCGGGCAATCCTGAAACTCGCGGTGGTGGCAACGACCCAAGCACCAAAACCAAAGTTTTAAAAGGCACCTTTGCATCCAAAGAGGAAGCACAACGAGCTGCAGACGCAAAGATGGCAGAAATCAAAAGACAAATGGCAAAGTTCAGTATTAGCACTGCTTTCGGTATTCCCTCAATTTCGACTGAAACACCGATGAATCTTGATGGCTTTAAACCACAGGTGGACAAGTTAAAATGGATCGTTGAAAAAGCCACTCATCGTTATTCAACAAGTGGCTTGACCATGCAACTTGAGCTTGAATCAAATATTGAATAAGTTAGTCATTTACAACATGAATGTAGTTATACCAGCTTTCTATTAAATCCTTTTCAAAAGTCTGAGAAGGAAAGTACGCATCCTTATACTCTGAATATTGTTTTTCAAATTCATGTTGTCTAATTTTTTCCATATATCTGAAAATATCTGACAAATTTCCATAAAATTTTGGTAAATAATAAGAGAATGGAGTTTGACGCGTTTCATTACTAAATAAAGCATCATATTCAGCGTAGAAAACTTCCGAGTTCTTTTTATAAAAGGTTTGAAAAAAATTCTTCTCATTAAAAATATCTATTATTTTCATTTCCATGAATAACAAAATAATAAACAAAAGCTCCGCTTTACCCTCTGAAAAATCAGCTTTTAAAAATGCATACTTATTAACGCATTTAATTAATTGTCTAGCATTTGGCTTACATACAAGACAAGCTGAAATAATCGATTTACTGCACAAATTAAGTTCAATCTTATCCTCATAATCATCTAAAATTTTCTCATAGCGCTCTTTATTCAATTCTTTATTTTTCAAAAGTACAGTCAGATCAATAAATTTTTCTAGATAGTTTGTACCCTCTTTAAAGCCATAGTAGCTATTTATTGATTGTTCTAATTGATGCTTATTCACTGACAAGACAAAAGCCACATTTGGTATATCGAAGAAATGCTTTATACGTTCAATTAGCCGAATCGCAAATTCAGGTTTGCAACGATCCAACTCATCAATGATAAATACAAGAGGTTTATCCAAATTCTCTGTAATATTCTTTAAAGTTGCTTTGAAATACTCTACTGAATTTTTTTCATTTTCGTAATTATCAACTTGTGCGGATAGATGTTCTTCTAGTTTTTCATTGAGTAAATTGCCAATTTCTTTTCCAAAATCACCAGAATCATCTTGGAGTGCTTTCACGATATCAGCGACAGGTTTAGCAACAAATCCTGCCCCCATTAAAGTAGTAGTTAAACTCCATAACAACATAGGCACACTGGGTAAAACAGCCTTATACACTTGACCGATCTTTTCTTTTAAATCTTTAATTTTATCTTTGTCAGTGGTCTTGTCTAAACAGTTCGCAATTTCCATAGAAATCATTAAAAAGGGATCATCTATGTAATCTTGTGCGAAAGCATCCAAATAAATAACTTTAAAGCCATTATTATCAAGCTGTTTACACCAATGCCTAGCAAACCAAGTTTTACCCGCGCCCCACTCAGCGTCAATCGCAATCGTAGTCCCAACTTTGACTCTCTTGATATATTGCTCTAGACGTTCCGCAATCCCTTGACGATTCCAAAGATCGCCATCAAAAGGTCTTTGGATATTTTCATGATCAAATTTAGGGATTTTTAACAAACTCATGATTTAAATACTCAATTTTTAAAATTATCTCTCAATATGCATCAAGCAAACGCCCACACAATCTGTCATCAAAATCTTATGACCATTGATTGTGGTTTGCTGCCCCTTACCTGTTTGTATTGTTTCATCTACAAACTTACCGCCCTCATCGCCAAAGATTGCTCTAGCTACTCTTTGAGCGATCTTTATGCTTTCTAGACTCTTGGCTTTTTGCTCCTCAGTGTCTTTCAATGTAACCCAACTTAACACCATTTCTGACTGACTCAGTTCGACTTGAGCACCTAATCGGGAATCGCCAAACTCATAAATTTTCTTTGGTTTGTTTTCCGTGTCATTGCCAAGACTGATTTTTTTAACGAGTACACCTGCACTTTTCAAAATTGCATCGTCGTTATGTATATCTACTCTAGGCACTTTGGTTGTTAGATCCACTGGTTGGAATTCAAAGCCTGATTTTTGGGATGTTTGAGGATTGTCTGATCCTGAACAACCAAGTAGCCCCAAGCACAATAATAGTGTTATTTTTTTCATGTTTATCCCCTTTAAATTTTAATTCTGTACTTTTAATGCTCAATATTTTGCAGAAAAATACTAATAAACTAACTAGTTTGATCGTTATCATTTTGACTAATATTAACTTTTAGCAACTCAAAAAACTTAACCAAATATTCGATTTTTATATAACCAACATAAGAGTATGCACCAAGAAAAATTATTAATGATGAAATAATTATTGAGAAAATTTATTTATTAAAAATAAAAAACCC
>NZ_BKGB01000031.1:0-20979 GCF_008980925.1 Acinetobacter sp. TUM15071
ATACATATAGTTTTATATGTTATATTTTAAAACCAAAGAGACAAGGAATGACAATGTCTAAAATTCAACTGAAACACTTTATTAACGGCGAATATGTAGAAGCAAAAGGAACGGAATATTTTGACCTTGTGAGTCCTGTGACAGGAAAAGTCTGTGCAGAATCACCCAATGCTACAGATGCCGAAGTTGATGCAGCGTATGCGGCAGCAAAACAAGCTTTTAAAATTTGGGGCCGTAGTACACCAGCAGTTCGCCAAAAAGCCCTACTTGATTTAGCAGATGCAGTTGAAGCAAATGCTGATCGTTTAGTTGAAGCACAAAGTCGTAACACTGGACAACTTAAGCATCTCATTGCCTCTGAAGAAGTCGCCGTCTCTGCAAATCAAATTCGTTTCTTTGCCGGTGCTGCGCGTTTACTCAATGGTTCTGCAACTGGCGAATATTTAGAAGGTTTAACCTCAAGTATCCGTCGTGAACCTGTAGGCGTTGTCGGTCAGGTTACCCCATGGAATTATCCGTTAATGATGGCAGTCTGGAAAATCGCGCCTGCATTGGCAGCAGGTAATACTGTTGTCTTAAAACCAAGTGATACAACACCAGAAAGTACACTGCTGTTGGCAGAAATTGCAGCACCATTTTTCCCTAAAGGCGCTTTCAATGTGGTATTAGGTCGTGCTGATGTTGGTTCTAAAGTCGTGTCACACAAGACCCCTGCACTGGTTTCTATTACAGGTTCAGTTCGTGCTGGTTTGCAGGTTGCTGCTTCTGCTGCAGCGAACTTAGCCAAAGCACATCTCGAATTAGGCGGAAAAGCACCAGTCTTGGTCTTTGCAGATGCGGATATTGATAAAGCAGTTGAAATGATTGCCTTGACTGGTTTCTTTAATGCAGGTCAAGACTGTACCGCAGCAACACGTGTCATCGTAGAAGAATCTGTGCATGAGGAATTTTTAGCAAAACTGGTGACAGCTGCAAAAAATACGCGTTTTGGTGAACCTGATGACCAAGATGCACTCTATGGCCCATTAAACAACGCCAATCAATTAAAAAATGTACAGACGTTTATTCAAAAGCTCCCTGCTCACGCCAAAGTTGAAACAGGTGGAAAGCATGCTGATCGCCCAGGATTCTATTTTGAAGCAACCGTAATTAGCGGTTTACAACAACAGGATGAAGCTATTCAAAACGAGATTTTTGGACCAGTAATTACTGTACAAAAATTTAAAGATGAAGATGATGCTGTGGAAAAAGCCAATGATGTTGAATATGGCCTTGCTTCAAGTGTCTGGACCACCAACCACGCACGCGCGACTCGCCTCTCTCGTGAACTCGATTTCGGCACAGTTTGGATCAACACACATATTCCTTTAGCGGCAGAAATGCCTCATGGTGGTTTCAAAAAATCAGGATATGGAAAAGATCTATCTGGTTATGGATTCGAAGAATACACGCGTATCAAGCATGTCATGAGCTCAAATGAATAATAAAAATAGATATAAATAGGAGCATAGAATGAATTCTCAGGAAGCCAAACGCTTTGTTAGCAAGGCCCATCATGTATTATTTAATTTACATGATCCCCGTGCTTTAGATCGTTATTTTTCTCAAGACTTTATCGAACATTCACCGCTGGTTGCTGATGGCCTGGCAGGACTCCGCCAACTGATTCAGGATTGTCCCAACATCAAGCATGAGCAGTTTCGCGTACTCGGTGATGGTGATTTAGTTGCAATTCATGGCCGTTTTCTTGGACTGGATGAAACACCTTTGGTTGGATTCGATATTTACCGCGTCAAAGATGACAAAATCGTCGAACACTGGGATGGACTTGTTGCCGAAGCTCAGCCAAATATCAGTGGCCGTACGCAACTTGATGGACCCACACTCGTTGATAGTAATACCGATATCGAAACAAACCGCAGAATTATTCAATCCTTTTTTCAAAAAGCTTTGATTGATGGAGAATACGAGACTTTTAGAGCCTATACTGAAGGTGATCAATTCTTGCAACATAGTCCAGATATTGGTGATGGTGTAAACTCGGTTATTGATTTCTTGAACAAAATCCGTAATCAAGGAGAAGGTTTGGTATACTCCAAAACACACCGAACCATTGCCGATGGTCAGTTTGTATTGACTCATTCTGAAGGCAGCATCGCAGGAAATCGACACGCCTATTTTGAATTATGGCGTCTTGAAAACGGTAAAATTGCCGAGCTCTGGGATGCCATACCTGCTGTTCCAGAGGATGAAATGGCAATTCACAATTTTGGCGTGTTTTAATCCCTGATCCGTATCATTAAGCGAAGTCCTTAAACTTAGCTTCTAGAGAACCAGCTATGTCAGCATATACGATAATCTTTGCACCGATCACACAATCAACTCGCTCTGAACAAGTGGTTGAACGTTTAGAGAATGCGATTATCTCAGGACTGCTCAAAAGTCAGGAGCAGCTTCCCAATGAAGCTGACTTAGCGCGTTTAATGGGTGTTTCACCGATTACAGTGCGTGAAGCTTTAACAACTTTACGCGTCAAAGGTCTAATTGATACACGACGCGGCCGCAATGGTGGCAGCTTTATTTGTGAATTACCTGCTGATTTACGTTTAAGCCTGCATCCATTGCGTCAGGCATCGACAGAGTATCTCGCTGATTTAGGTGAGTTTCATAGTGCGATTTTAAGTCATAGTGCTTATTTGGCGTCCCAGAGAACCACAGAAGCTGATCTTGATAAAATTAGCACATTGATTGAACAGTTTACTCAGGCCCATGAGGCAGATATACGTGCTCAACTGGATTTGCGTTGCTTACTCAGCTTGACTTCATTTGCACAGTCCGCACGGCTGGCAAATCAAGAACTCGCGTTACAAGCAGAATGGGCCCCACTTATTGCTGTTTTGTACCAAGATGATGACTTTCATCAAGCTGTGGTAGGCCAATACCACAAAATTTTGTCATCATTTACTCAAGGAAATGGCGATGAAGCCGTTTTGCAAACGAGAAAAATCATTTCCATGCAAACCGATCAAATGCTGCAATATAAATTATCGATCAATTAAAAAATAATAAAAGGATAATCAAGGCATTGATCGCAAGAATATGGAATTTTAGGAGTTATAAGGAATGACCCAACTTGCATATATAGAAGAGCTTCAGCAGCTGCTTCAACAAATAACAGATGAAACAACTTCTCTGGCAGAGATACTCGCAGATAAAACAAGTCAGATTCTATCTAAACATAAGGCTGGAAAAACCAAGGACATTAAGCTTTCTACAACAGAGCGTAAAGAGCTCCAACAGGAAATAAAAGCAGCTCTGCATCAAAGCCAGTATTGTCAAGGTATGGGTTTCGCCAGTTATAGCGCTGCAACGAGCACTGAACAGGAATACTGGACATTAGAATGGTGGTATAAAAAAGAAAATCAATTACAGCAAGCACAACTCGAAAACTACCAAAACGCGCAACGTTTTTTAGATTTCCGGACATTTGAATGGTTCCATCAACCTGCCGAGAATAAACAACCCTGTTTCTACGGCCCCTACGTCGATTACATCTGTAACGGCGCTTATACCATTACGATGGCCCATCCAGTCATGATTCGAGACCAGTTTATTGGCGTTATTGCGATTGATGTGCTCGTCTCTGCACTAGAGAAAGTCTTACTTCCCAAGCTTAAAAATATCCAGCAAAAAGCGGTTATCACCAATAATACTGCTCGAGTCATTACCTCAAATGATATCAGTATCAGGACTGGGACATTATTGAAGAACTTAACCGATAAATATACAAGTTCTGTTACCAGTCAGTCGTTAAGGTTGGTCGTGATTTAGTACTCACTTGTTCTAAATTAAACGCTTAACCATCTCTTTCGCATAAGTTTTTTCTTTTTGGCTTGTCAAAAAAATAAGCCAAGGGAGTTTTTTGCCTAAAAATTACAAGTTTTTCTGGATAGAAAAGCGCAATAAATCAGGTTGAAGGAATATGGAACAAGAATCTGCCTCTCTTAAAAAGCTTTCATTGTGGCAAGTCACTGTGATCGGTATTGCCTACATGACCCCCATGACCGTATTTGATACCTTTGGCATTGTTTCAGGAATCACCCACGGCCATGTTCCGCTGGCTTATTTATTAGCACTGACCACAATGCTATTAACTGCATTTAGCTATGCACGATTTAGTAAACATTCAGAAAAAGCAGGTTCTGCCTATACCTACACCACTGAAAGTATTGGTCCTAAAAGTGGTCTGTTCGTCGGTTGGTGTACCTTACTTGATTATTTATTATTGCCTTTAATTAACGTTTTACTTGCAGCCATTTATTTAACTGCCCTCATTCCCAGTGTTCCCTATTGGTTTTGGGTGGTCATCTCTGCTGGTTTAGTCACTTTAGTCAATTGCTTCCGTATTCGTTTACTCGCGAACATCAGCCTGATTTTTGTATTCGCCCCTATTATCCTGATGATTATTTTTGTGTATTTAGTCATTCAAGGGATTGGAAATACGCAAGGTTATGAATATGTACTGACTTTAAATCCTTTGTGGACTGGTCCGCAGGAGTTATTGCCTCTGGTTGCAGGCGCCTCTGTACTCTGTTTTTCTTTTTTGGGTTTTGATGCAGTTACAACCCTCTCCAATGAAACCAAGAATCCCACCAAAACGATTCCTTATGCTGTCCTTCTCACCACACTTTTTGGCGGCATGATCTTCTTTACCGCATCATGGTTCATTCAACTGTACTATCCAACCAATGCCCGTTTTCACCATCCATCTGAGGCACTTCCAGAAATCGTACTGTATGTCGGTGGTGCTTTATTCCAGTCGATTTTCTTATGCGGGCAAATTATGAATACCGTGGCCTCAGGACTCGCATCACATGCCAGTGCATCTCGACTACTCTATATCATGGGCAAAGATAATATTTTCCCCAGAAAGTACTTTGGAACACTTCATGCGGCTTTAGGTACACCATTTTTCTCGGTATTATTTGTCGGATTTATCTCATTAAGCGCTATTTTCTTAAATCTTGCGCAAGTAATCAGCCTGATTAGTTTTGGTGCACTGGTTGCGTTTACCGCGGTCAACTTCTCGGTATTCATCAAGTTTTATGTCAAAGAAAAGCAGCGTTTAGGATTTAAAAATAAGTTTTTTAATCTCTTTTTACCTCTTATTTCTGTGATCAGTATTCTGTGTCTCTGGATCAATCTAGACTCATCGGCCTTAAAATTTGGAAGCTGTTGGCTGGCTATTGGTCTGCTGATATTTATTTACAAGTTGATGAAAAAGCAAAATATGACTCTAACTAACACCTGTTAAATTGTTTATCAATATCAACTGAATCAGCTATTTGCCCCTTGTGTAAAGGGGCAAATAAGCGCATTTAGAAATTGGCCAACTCAAATGTTTAGCTCAATCCTCTTATACTGCAAACGTGTATTCGTAGATTAAAAAATCTAGAATGGGTAATGCGGTGCTTGTGCCTGAATCGTCATCCACTGCCATTGGGTAAACTCATCAGCATTTGCAGGTCCACCAATCCGTGTACCATTGCCTGATGCTCCAAATCCACCGAATGGATTCACTGTTTCATCATTTACCGTTTGATCATTAATATGTAATAAACCAACATTTAGTTGTTGTCCAAGTTGCATAGCACGGCCAACATTGGCAGTAATAATGCCCGCCGAAAGCCCATAATCGCCTTCATTTGCAAGTTCAATTGCCTGTTCATCGGTGCTAAAAGGAATCAAGACTGCCACTGGACCGAAGATTTCTTCAGTAAAAATCGGATTGTCTTGCTTTACATCTGCCAATACCGTTGGCTCAAAGAAAACCCCTTTCGCCTGCCCACCGACTTCCAGTTTTGCACCATGCGCAATCGCATCTTTAACCAGTTGCTCGACACGTTGCGATTGTTTGGCATTAATCAGTGGACCAATCGTGACATCACTTTGCAAAGGATTACCCACGACAAAATTTTTGACCTTTTCAATGACACGTTGTTTGACTTGATGATAGATATTTTCCTGAATCAAGATTTTTCCAGATGTCATACAAATTTGACCTGAATGCAAAAACGCACCCCAAGCAATATTCTCAGCAGCCAGTTCAATGTCTGCATCATCTAAAATAATCAAAGAGTTCTTACCGCCTAACTCGAGTGATACTTTTTTCAGTGTTTTAGCTGCATTGGCACCCACAATACGACCAACATGAGTGGAGCCAGTAAATTGGATGCTGGCAATATTTTTGTCCAATGTTAGTGCTTCACCAACTTCTGCACCACCAGGTAAAACGTGTAATAGTCCCTGTGGTAAACCCGCCAATTCAAAAATTCGGGCAATTGCATAACCACTACAGACCGCAGTGCGCTCATCGGGCTTAAGCACAACTGCATTTCCCAGTGCTAATGCAGGCGCAACCGCACGTAGTGCAAGATATAATGGAAAATTAAACGGCGAAATCACTCCAACGACACCTAGAGGAACACGTCTTGCTAAACTTAATTTACCTTGAGAAGTCGGCAATAATGTGCCCTGATCAGCCGCAGGTAATCCAATACAATGCTTTAATACCTGTATCGAAATATTAACCTCAAAACCTGCTTTTAATTGTAGAGAACCGCTTTCTTTTACCAACCATTCAATAATTTCAGCTTGATGCTCCGTCAAAATCTGAACTGCGCGTTCGAACACCACCTGACGTTCTTGATAACTCAGCGCCCACCATTGCTTTTGTGCAAGCTTTGCTTGTTGCGCAGCATCTGCAATATCTGCTGCTGAGGCATAGCCGATCTGGCCTAATGACTCGCCCGTTGCAACTTCAACCACTTGATAACCGTTCTTGGCGGATTGCCATGTACCACGAAATAATTTTTGATCCCAAATTTCTTTTGTTAAAATAGACATCATGACCTCATTGTATTTTCTTAACCAATACATTCAATTTAGGCATCTTGTTTTCCTAAAATGAGATGAACGCTTCTTACTAATAGTGCTCTGTGTTTATTCACACTGAACGATATTTTAAGTTTCATCATGTGCTGATATTGAATGGGAAGCTGTTGTCTTTTTTTGACTAAACGGTATTTGTTATTAGAACTGACAGGAAAGCATAAATAAGCCAAGTCATTGAAATATCGGCTTCATTCTGCGTTTGGTTTAATCTGATGCTCTGCCTGAAAAGCTTGATAGGTCCTCCGTTCAGCAGATTCTTCTGCTAAAGGTGCCACCTCTATCATCGTGTTTAAACAACGCTGCGCCAAGTAAATATATTCTTGGGTCCCTTTGATTTTCCATGCGCGTTCTTGTTCTGATAAATCTCGCACAACTTTTGCTGGACTGCCCATTGCCAATACATTGGCAGGAATTTTATCTTTGGTTTTCACCAGACTATTTGCACCAATAATGGTATTTTCACCAATTTCAGCATAATCCAGTATCACACTATTCATGCCAATCAAGGCATTTTGACCAATACGACAACCATGCAACGTCGTAGCATGGCCAATATGCCCCATTTCTTCAACGAGAGTTATACTTTGCGGAAAACCATGAATGATGCAACTGTCTTGTACATTGGCATTCTGTTTGATATGAATGCGACCAAAATCAGCCCGCAGTGAAGCAAAAGGTCCAATATAAACACCTGCCTCAATAATCACATCGCCAATCAACACCGCTGTAGGATGTACAAATGCACTGGGATGAACGACTGGAATCACACCATCAATACTGTAACAAGGCATCATTCACTCTCTCATTATTTTGGTTCAAACCACCAAAACGGCGCCAAAAATGTGCCGTTGCATTTGGCATAGGTCCTTCTGATGTTGCAGCAACCGACAAGAAATAGTCATCTGCAGCCTCAAATACCTTCTTATAAATATTCATGGATAAAGTACGTGCATTGACTGCTGGCCAATCTGCTGACAACAATTCTAAGGGCAAAGCAGGATCTTTCAGTAAAATTCGACGATAGTAATGAATCAGTAAGGTTCGGATCTGAAAAGCTTGAATCGGTTCAATGCTCTCATCGTCCTGCATTAAAATCACGCCAATCTCCCGAAACATATCTAGAAATTGCAGATAGCGTTGTCGTAACTCATCAATCGGCCAATTGGTCTCTAACATGCGAGCGATAGTTTCAGTTGAATTATTAAATAACTGTAAGGTCTCTGCCTTAAACACCACCACCTGTTCACTCATGTTCAAATCAATTAATAGCTTTTGTAATTGCAGTCGATTAAAGCCTGGATAAGCCATAAGATTGGTTGAAATATTGGCAAAACCTAACCATTCCAACTCTTTCTTTAAAAATGCTTTATTGTCAGTATCCAGACTCGACATTAGAATCAGATCCCAAGAGTGATCCCATTCCTTCATCTGATCATTATAAATCCGTTGCTCTGCTTGCAAGTATTTTGCTCGACTGGCATCGGTAATCCGATAAAAGCTGGTTCTACCAATTTTATCTGAACCTAACCAATCACTTTTCACTAGACGGAAAACTGAAGTCCTTACAGCACGATCATTAAAATCAAAAAGCTCCATTAGCTGAATCAAGCTTGCAAGGCTGATGTTGCCTCCTCGATGCAGGACTGAATCTCCAAAAATAGTAGAAATCAGCGAAGTTCCGCTTAAAGTCTCATTCTTAATAATCGAATCAATAATTTGCTGTAATTTTACACTCATACCCATGTCTTAGCGTTTAAGATTCAGGATATAGATTCTATACCCTGAATGATCATAATGTTAAGCAATCTGACGCATATCGATTACCCGTTTTGCTTTACCTTCAGAGCGAGGCAAAGTCAGTTCATTCACTACTTCCACCGTGACTGAAATCCCAATCATGGTTTTAATCCGTTGCATCAGCTGCTTAGCCAGTTGCTGTGCTTGCTGATCACAGTTATGACACATTTCTGTACGGATATGCAAAGTATCCATATGCCCTTTCTTCGCGACCAGAATTTCATAATTCGGCACTAAACTTGGCACCTGAAGAATTTGTTCTTCAATTTGAGTTGGAAATACATTTACCCCACGAATAATCAGCATATCATCACTACGCCCTACAATCTTGTCCATACGACGCATCGCCATGTTCTGACCTGCCAATAAACGAGTTAAATCGCGGGTACGATAGCGGATAATCGGCAAACCTTCTTTGGTAATAGTAGTGAATACCAGTTCGCCCAATTCACCATCCTTACACACTTCACCTGTTTCAGGGTTAATGATCTCAGGATAAAAGTGATCTTCCCAAATGGTTAAGCCTTCACCTTCATTCAGGCACTGCATCGCAACACCCGGCCCCATGATCTCAGATAAGCCGTAAATATCTAATGCCTTGATATTCAAACGCTCTTCGATTTCACGACGTAACTCATTTGTCCAAGGTTCAGCACCAAAAATACCTACTTTTAAAGAGGTATTCCGTGCACTACCCAACTGTTGCTCTAGTTTTTCAATAATGCTCACACAGTATGATGGCGTCACCATAATCGCTGTCGGTTTAAAGTCCTGAATCAGTTGAACCTGTTTTTCGGTTTGACCACCTGACATCGGAATCACGGTTGCACCCAAGCGCTCCGCACCATAATGCGCACCTAAACCACCAGTAAATAAACCATAACCATAGGCAACCTGAATCATATCCTTGGCACTTAGACCTGCCATACGTAGGCAACGCGCCACGATATCTGACCAAGTATGAATATCTTTTTGGGTATATCCAACTACGGTGGGTTTGCCTGTTGTCCCAGAAGAAGCATGTAAACGAACAATTTGTTCCTGCGGCACAGCAAACATACCAAACGGATAGTTATCTCTTAGATCCTGTTTGGTTGTAAATGGAAACTTTGCGAGATCATCCAATGTCACAAAGTCATCGGGATGTACACCAGCATCATCGAACTTTTTCTTGTACACTGGGCTATTGGCATAAACATAGGTCAATGTTTCCTTTAACCGTTTGGTTTGAAGTGCTCGCAATTCCGCTAGCGTCATTTTTTCTACATTATCTATAATTTGGCTATCCACTGCCGTATCTCCTATGTCGTTATTACACGAGAACCATCTACATTAAGTTAAATTTTCTAAAATAAGGGCCACACCTTGGCCGACACCAACACACATGGTGCACAGTGCATATTGACCACCACGTCTTTTTAATTCTCTGGTGGCAGTAATCACCAAACGAGTTCCGCTCATACCCAGTGGATGTCCAAGGGCAATCGCACCACCGTTCGGATTAACACGTGCATCATCATCTTTTAAACCCAACTCACGCATACAGGCCAAAGACTGGGCTGCAAATGCCTCGTTCAGCTCAATCACATCCATTTGATCTAAGCGAAGACCTGTTTGTTTTAAAAGTTTCTGAACTGCTGGCACAGGCCCAATGCCCATATATTTTGGCTCAACACCTGCACTTGCAATCGCCACCACACTTGCCAAAGGTTTTAATCCGTGGCTATCGGCAAACTGACGATTGGTTAATAACACACAGGCCGAACCATCATTGACACCAGATGCATTTCCCGCAGTGACTGAACCACCCTCTTTACGGAATGGGGCTTTGAGTTTTGCCAAACCCTCTAGGCTAGTCTCTGCTCTTGGATGCTCATCTTGACTAAAAATAGTGATGTTCTTTTTACGATCGACCAGTTCAACGGGCAAGATTTCATCTGTAAAAAAACCATTTTGTTGCGCCACTGCCACTTTTTGTTGACTACGGATCGCAAACTCATCCTGATCTTGTCGGCTAATCTGGTATTTCTCAGCCACATTCTCAGCCGTTTCAGGCATGCTGTCGGTGCCATATTCGGCTTTCATCTTTTTATTAACAAAACGCCAGCCAATCGTGGTATCAAATATTTCCGGACTGCGTCCAAATGCTTCAGTTGGCTTGGCTTGAACAAAGGGTGCTCGGCTCATTGACTCCACGCCACCTGCCAGTACAAATTGAGACTCGCCAGATTTAATTGAACGTGCAGCCAAGCCGACTGCATCTAAACCAGATGCACATAAACGATTCACTGTCATTGCAGGAACAGCTTCAGGTAAACCAGCCAATAAGGTTGCCATACGCGCCACATTACGGTTATCTTCACCCGCTTGATTGGCACAGCCTAAAAACACTTCATCCAATTCTTGCCAAGGTAAATCAGCATGCTTTTCTTTTAAATATTTAATCGGCAATGCCGCAAGATCATCAGTACGCACTGAACTTAATGCACCTGCATAGCGACCAATTGGGGTACGAATAAAATCGCAAATTAAAACGTCTTCCATGTTGACTCCTGTCTATGCAAAGGCTTTTGAATAATCAGCGCGAATACACTGCTGCTTCGCCACGTATTGTTTGAGATAAAGACTTGCACGATATTTTTCTTCGCCATAGATGGCATATAAATTGTTTAGCGTTGCCAAGACGTATTCAGCACCCAATTGCATCATCCATTGATACGGCCCTTTAGGATAGTTCACTCCATATTTCATGGCATTATCAATATCTTCCATACTCGCAACACCATGCAGACTTGCTTCACAGGCTTCATTAATCAGTAAAACAATAGTACGCAAGGTTAATAGTGCTGGATGATCACTGATCCAAAGTACCTTGATCTGGGATTGGGCAAAGAAATCCTCAACAGTTGCAAGATCATCCGCTTGGCAAAGATGGTTATGGCTAAGAACCACCGCCTGTGCCTGTTCAAAATGATGATGCCAATCCATCAATACCGTTTTACGATTTGGATAATCGATATTGACAGATTCTCCATGACTTAGACGCAAATCAACATCATCAATTTGGATGATATTTTCATTGCTTGCTAAAGCACGACTTAAGCCCAGACGTTCTAATAAATGCGGGCATTGCGCCCATGTACCTTTGACTTGAACATCAGCATGAAAAGACGGCGCAGTAATAAGCTGAGGCTGAAAAGTCGCATACTGATTTTTTTCATCATAGCGATAAAAGCCTTGCTTTGATTTACGTCCCCATGTACCAGCATCAACCAATTCTTTCTGAATCAGGCTTGGGCGATAACGCGGTTCATAAAAGAAGGCTTCATAAACACTTTGAGTGACTGAGAAATTAACATCTTGCCCAATTAAATCAGTTAACTCACACGGCCCCATCGCAAAACCACCGCACTGCTTTAATGCATAGTCGAGCTGGTCATATGTAGTGACCTGTTCTTGCAAGGCGCGAAATGCTTCTGCATAAAACGGACGGGCAATACGATTGACAATAAATCCAGGCGTTGACTTGGTTAAGACAGGAATTTTGTTCCAAGCCAGCATGAGCGTTCTTAATGACTGACATAAAACTTCCGTTGTTTTTAAACCTTGTACAATTTCGACCAACTTCATCACAGGTGCAGGATTAAAGAAATGCAGTCCAACCACTCGCTCAGGATGTGGAACAGCAGATGCGATTGCTGTCACTGAAATAGAGGAGGTATTGGTGGCTAAAATAGTTTGGTCATTACAAATCGTCGCCAACTGCTTGAACAAAGATTGTTTCACTTCCAGCTTTTCAACCACCGCTTCTATCACCAAATCGACACTTGCCAATGCTTCGATTTGATCCGCAATGGTCAAACGTGAAAGTGCTTGCTGTGCCTGCTCAGAGGTTAGCTTGCCTTTTTCTGTCAACTTCGCGAAGGTCTGATGCAATCCATCAACCGCCTGTTTGGTCTTTTCACGATCGAGATCGTAGAGAATAGTCGAATGACCATTGACGATCGCCAATTGAGCAATGCCAATCCCCATTGTTCCAGAGCCAATCACGGCAATTTTGGCATGAGACAAATCTAGATTCATCATGCTTAGCGCCCCTGAAAGTCAGGCTCACGCTTATTCATGAAAGCTTGTACCCCTTCACGATAATCTTCTGAGCGCCCTGCGATACGTTGTAAATCTCGCTCCAAGAACATCTGTTCATCAAAGCTGTTATTACTGGATTGGTGGATGGCTTTTTTGATCAGTGATAGACCAAAGGTCGGCTGTTTGGCTAAACGTTCTGCCAGTTCAGTGACTTTTGATTTCAGCTCAGCATCTTCGGCAACATCCCAAATCATGCCCCATTCTTTTGCTGTTTCCGCAGGAAGTTTATCTCCTAACAAAGCCAACCCCATTGCACGGGCTTGTCCTACTGCACGTGGCAGGAACCAGGTTCCACCTGAGTCAGGAACCAGACCTAAACGACAAAATGCCTGTACAAAGTTGGCAGATTTCGCTGCGACAACCAAATCACAAGCCAAAGCGATATTTGCACCTGCACCCGCTGCCACACCATTTACCGCACAGATCACAGGCTTGGGCATATTGACAATCATTTTGATCAGCGGATTATAGTAGGTTTCAATCGAGTAACCTAAATCAGGCGCAGCAGCATTTGGATCAACCACACGATCGCCAAGATCTTGCCCTGCGCAGAAACCGCTGCCTTCACCACTAATCACCACACAACGAATATCTTGGTTTTTACTCCAAAAGCCCAAGACCTCAGCGACTTCACGGTGCATATCCACGTTAAAACTATTCAGTGCCTTTGGTCGATTAAAAGTTAAATAACCAACAGCATTCTTTTCTTCTACAATAATATTTTGATAGTCCATCATTCACCTCTAAATACAGGCTTTCTTTTTTCAAAGAATGCGTTAATTCCTTCTTTTCGATCGTTTGTTGCCGCCAACCAAACAAAATTCTGGCGTTCAAGCTTTAATCCCTGACTCAGTGTTGTCTCATGAATACTTTTGATCGATTGTTTAATTACCCGAATCGCCAAGGGTGCTTGTTGAGCAATTTTCTTGGCTAATTGAATGGCATATTCCACAGTTAATGCTGTAGGGACCACTTCGCTGCAAATACCGTGTTGCTCTGCCTGTTGTGCCGAAAGCATTTCGCCTGTCATCGCCCAGCGCATGGTCAATTGTTGCCCGACTAAGCGTGCTAAACGTTGTGTGCCGCCAGCACCTGGTAACATGCCTAAACCAATTTCTGGCAAGGCGAATTTGGCATTTTCACCACAAAGTACGATATCTGTGTGTAAAACCAGTTCAAATCCCGCACCCAAGGCATAACCATTCACAGCTGCAATAATTGGTTTACTAAACGCATCAATCTTCTGCCATAGTTTTGGACGGATATCGAGTTGCAAGGCCACTGAATCCATTTCTGCTAACTCAGCAAGATCAGCACCTGCTGCAAAACAATATTGATTGCCTGTTAGAACAATGGCTTTGACTCTGGCATTGTGTTCTGCCTCTTCGAGCAATTCGCATAAATATTGCAAGGTCGCATTATTTAAAGCATTCCGTTTTTCAGCACGATTGAGGGTTAATAGCATTACACCATCAATTGTTATTTCGGCTTTGATCAGCTCTTGCATAGCCACCTCTACTCATCAAAGCTCAAACGGACATTTGAGCCTTTAGGTAAAGTTTGGCAGCTCAGCACATAGCCCTTTTCGACTTCATCATCTTCAAGACTGTAGTTCAAGAACATATCAACATCACCAGAGAGCACCTTACAACGACAGGTCGCACACACCCCGCCTTTACATGCATAAGGTAAATCTGCACCTGCACGTAATGCTGCATCTAAAATGCTTTCGTCGTCTTGAGACACTGACACGATCAGTTCACGACCATCCAGTACAATATTGACTTGTTCTTCCTTACGATTCGCATCGGCATCGACTGCTCGTTTACGGACATGACCAGTATTAAAACGTTCAGTATGAATCTTGTCTTTGCTTAAACCATAGGTCGGTAACAGTCTTTCGACTGTGTCCATCATTTCATCTGGGCCACAGGCAAAAACATGATCAAAATTGCTTTCTAATACATCATGATCAAACAATTGCTTTAATTTTGTTTCATCTATTCGCCCATTCATCAACTCACTTTCGTTGAATTCACGGGAAAAAATATTGATCAACTGGAAGCGTTCTTTAAATTGATCTTTCAAATCCATAATTTGCTCAGCAAACATGGTCTGTTTCCATGAACGATTACCATAGAGCAAGGTAAAATTCGATGTCGGTTGTTCAAACAAAACCTGTTTAATGATCGACAAAATTGGGGTAATACCACTGCCCGCAGCAACACCTAAAAATGCTTGACCGCCCGATCTGGCTGCTTTTTGGAAAAAAACACCCTGTGGTGGCATCACATCAAGAACATCGCCAACTTTTAGATAATCATTGGCCCAATTTGAGAATTGACCTTGATCCATCTTTTTCACTGCGATACTGATATCTTCTTTCGGTGCATAACTACAGATCGAATAGCAACGACGAATCTCACCTGCCTCAGTTAAATGGCGAATCGTTAAATGTTGACCTGGCTGAAATTTAAATTGTTCTTGTTGCTCAGGCACAAGATCAAACGCAATACAAATGGCCTGATCTGTCTGAGGTGTAATACTTTTTACTTTTAAGGGAATAAATTGGCTCATGGCTGATTTCCTTATCTAAAACTTTAAATACATTTAAAATAATCAAAGGGCTCAAGACAGTCCTGACATTTGTACAAGGCCTTACACGCGGTCGAACTAAACTCCGTGAGCAGCTTGGTATTTCGACTTTTACACCGCGGACACACCACACCATCTTTTAAATGAACATGTGTTCCACACTGATGTGCTAAACCCTCTGGCGGCGCGATACCATAGTCTTGTAACTTCTTCTTGCCTATTTCAGACATCCAGTCGGTTGTCCATGCTTCAGATAAATCAACAATCACCTTTGCGGGAGTGAGGTCTTCTGCTGCCAACGCCTCGACAATCTGCGCTTTTAATAGATCTGTTGCAGGACAGCCACTATAGGTAGGTGTTAATCGAACAATAATTTCTTGCTGATCATTCAGTTCCACCCCACGAATCATGCCCAAATCCACTACAGATAAAGCAGGAATCTCAGGATCACTGACCGTTTGCAGAACATCCCAACATTGATCGATACAATGACGAATCATTTGCATGGCTCAACTCCTTGTCTTACCAAGTCATTTCAGGATAAGTACGTTGAATGGCCTGCATTTCAGCCAACAAATATCCTAAATGTTCCGTATGTAGACCCTGTTTGGCACCACGGCGATAAGCACCATTTACAGGAACTGTCAGCTCAAATCGTTTTAATTCTTCAGCAATTGTCTTGTCCCATTGTGCTTTTTCATTAGACAAGTCACTGATTAAACCCTGCTCAACCAGTACATATTCTTCAGCCGTCAACTCAAACAACTCTGCACTAAAACGCCACAAGCTATCTAATGCGACCTGTACACGTTGATGTGCCTCTGCTGTACTTAAGCTCAGACGCTCCATCCAACTGGTTGAAAAGCGAATGTGATATTTCACTTCTTTTAATGATTTCATTGCCAACGCAGCAATCTCAGCTACTGCACTTTTGCTTAAAGAGGTCATTAATAACAAGTGATAATGATCCATTAACCATTGGCGTACGATGGTTTGAGCAAAATCACCATTTGGCTGTTCACAAATCAATAAATTGAGAAATTCACGTTCTGAACGGAAGTAAGCCAATTGATCTTCATCACGCTGTGCCTCTTCATATTGCCCAGCTAAGGTTAAAAAGTTTCTCGATTGCCCAAGCAGATCCAGACCAATATTTGCCAAGGCAATATCAATCTCTAGCTCTGGTGCATGACCGCACCATTCCGCTAAACGTTGCGCCAATACCAACTGGCTATCGCCAATATGTAATAAGAACTTAGATAAAATAGGATTATTCATTTCCATACTCCCTTACATATGCTCGATGCCATCAGGAATATGATAGAACGTAGGGTGACGATAAACTTTGTCTAGCGCTGGTTCGAAAAATTCAGCTTTTTCATCTGGCTGTGATGACTTAATCAATTCAGAACGAACCACCCAAATACTGATTCCCTCATTACGACGGGTGTACACATCGCGTGCATGTTGCAATGCAATTTCATCATCAGATGCTCTTAAGCTACCGACATGGCGATGACTTAGACCTTGTTTGCTACGAATAAATACTTCGTAAAGCGACCAGTTATTTTTATCTTCCATTTTGATGTCCTCAATTTTGTCCATAAATTTTGCTTAAGCGACTTGCGTTACGGCTTGCTGCTTTTTCGCGTAGATAACAGCTGCATCTCGAACCCATTTACCGTTTTCCCAAGCTTTGCGTCGTGCTTCTATACGCTCGTGGTTACATGGACCTCGACCAGCAATAACTTCATTGAATTCGTGCCAATTGATTTCACCGTGGATATAACGTCCCGCTTCTTCATCCCACTTCAAATCAGGATCTGGAACGTCTAAACCAAGCTGCAAAATTTGAGGAACTGTGTTATCGACAAACTTTTGACGTAAATCATCGTTACTGAATCGTTTAACTTTCCAAGCCAGACTTTGCGCACTGTTTGGAGAATGTTCATCACTTGGCCCAAACATCATCAGTGCTGGCCACCAAAAGCGATTTACAGCGTCTTGTGCCATTTGTTTTTGTTCAGGTGTTCCAGCGGCTAGTACCATCATGGCTTCAAAACCTTGACGTTGATGAAAGCTTTCCTCTTTACAGATACGCACCATGGCACGTGCATATGGGCCATAAGAGGTACGGCACAACGCTACCTGATTCACAATCGCAGCACCATCCACCAACCAGCCAATCGCAGCTACATCGGCCCAAGTCACCGTCGGATAATTGAAAATTGATGAATATTTCATTTTTCCATCAATCAATTTTTCCATCATGTCATCACGGTCAGCGCCTAATGTTTCTGCTGCACTGTAGAGGTAAAGTCCGTGCCCTGCTTCATCTTGAACTTTTGCGAGTAGAACCGCTTTACGCTTTAAAGTCGGTGCACGCGTAATCCAGTTTCCTTCAGGTAACATGCCAACAATTTCAGAATGACCGTGTTGCCCAATTTGGCGAATCAAAGTTTTACGATAGGCATCTGGCATTTCATCTTTTGCCTCTATCGTGATGTCATTGGCAATATTTTGCTCAAATTTCTGATACTTATTTTCCATTTGTGTCTTCCCTTTAGGTCTCACCCTTAAATCCATTTTTCGATACATTAAAAATAAAGTCAATAACATTTTATGTATCATAATTTAAGATCTCTAAAAAATAGAGATACAACATTGTTTTTATTGATTATATTTAAATAATAAAAATCAACATGCTTTCTTTTCTATAAAATTAAGTTGACTTTTTATTCAATCAGCGTGAAATTATGAATCATATTTTTAGTATTTCAAAAATTGATGTATCACATAAAAATGGAGTTTTCTCATGCTTGATCAAGCACTCTTAGAAGGAATATCTAAATCAGCAGCAGAACAACAGCCTGTATCAAAAGTGATTCAGCTTGGATCTTTTGTATATGGAACGTGGCATTCAAGCCATGAAGATGCACGTACTGTTGTTCACGCCATTAGCAATGAGACAATTTATACTGTCAGCAGTCATGGCATAGATATGCAACAGGTTGTTGAATATGCCAAGCAGAATGGTGCAACACTGGCAAATTGGACCTTCCATCAACGTGCCAATGCTTTAAAACAAATTGCACAGCACCTACTTGAGCACAAAGAAGATTTTTATCAGCTTGCCTATGCAACAGGTGCAACACGCAAAGATGCCTGGATTGATATTGAAGGTGGAATTCAGACCTTATTTGCTTACTCAAGTTTGGTACGACGAGAACTGAATGATGAAAAAATTATTACCGAAGACAGTTGGATTCAACTCTCAAAAAATGGCACTTTTGGCGCCAAGCATATTTTAAGCCCGAAAGCGGGTGTGGCAGTTCATATTAATGCATTTAACTTCCCAATTTGGGGAATGTTAGAAAAAATTGCCCCAACGCTATTGGCTGGCGTGCCATGTATTGTTAAACCTGCAACTGACGGTGCTCAACTCACCCAAGCAGTTGTTAAAGCGATTGAAGATACGCAACTTCTACCGAAAGGATCACTACAACTCATTTGCGGACAAATTGATGATCTTTTTGATTATCTAGGTCCACAAGATTGTGTAACCTTTACAGGCTCAGCCTATACTGGCCAAAAACTCCGTAACCACCCACATCTCAATAAATATTCAATTCCATTTAGTATGGAAGCTGATTCTGTCAATAGTGCCATCCTAAGCCCTGAAGCAGATGAAGCCACAGTTGATCTGTTTGTACGTGAAGTTTTCCGAGAAATGACCACCAAAGCTGGACAAAAATGTACGGCTATCCGCCGTGCTTTCGTACCCCAAGTACAACTTGAGCAAGTACAACAAAAGCTGATTGCTAAACTGGAAAAAGTGATTGTGGGCGATCCACAGAAACAAGACACCACAATGGGAGCATTAGCAAGCCCTAAACAAAAGTTGGATGTTGCAAACAAAGTTGCAGAACTGGCTAAAGATGCAAAAATTGTTTTTGGTGGTACAACAAATTTTAAATTTAATGCAGCTACTCCTGAAAATGGCGCATTCTTCCCACCAACACTTCTTCTCTGTGAACAACCATTGCAAGCCACGCATGTACACACCACCGAAGCCTTTGGTCCAGTCTGTACACTTATGCCATATCAATCTATTGATGAACTTGCCGATCTAGTGGCACGTGGTGAAGGTAGTCTGGTTGCATCCGTAGTTAAAAATACCCATGAAAACATTGAGCAGATTATTCAGAAAATAGCACCTTGGCATGGTCGAGTTCATATTCTGGATGAAGAATCTGCAAAAGAAAGTACAGGTCATGGCTCGCCACTACCTCATTTGATTCATGGTGGCCCTGGTCGTGCTGGTGGTGGTGAAGAACTTGGTGGAATTAGAGCAGTAAAACACTATATGCAACGAACTGCCATTCAAGGTTCGCCAAATAGTTTGACTCAAGTTACCCATTCATGGACAGCAGGCTCAAACATCAAGCAAGACCGCGTACATCCTTTTAAAAAGGATTTTGATGAACTGGTCATTGGTGAGCGTTTACTGACAGCGCGTCGTACAGTGACCGAAGCAGATATTGTCAATTTTGCCTGCTTAAGTGGTGATTATTTCTATGCACATACTGACAAAATTGCAGCAGCAGATTCATTCTTTGGCGAACGTGTCGCACATGGCTATTTTATCGTATCAGCAGCGGCAGGATTGTTCGTCGATGCCGCACAAGGCCCCGTGATTGCCAACTACGGTATGGACAACCTACGCTTTGTTGAACCGGTAAAAATTGGTGATTCTATTCGTGTTGAACTGACCTGCAAGCAAAAAACACCAAAACCACAAAAAGACTTATCACAACCTGCACATGGTGTGGTGGTATGGGATATTAAAGTGAAAAACCAACGCAACGAACTGGTTGCCACTTACGATATTCTAACACTGGTCGCTCGTGCAGCTTAATACATGAGCGTTGATGGATATGACATCGTATCCATCAACAAATCAACACTTAGTCTCTATCAATCAGGAAAGCCAATGAGCGCATATATCATTTTGATTCGTAAAGAACTGAAAAATAAAGATCAAATGAAAACCTATACATCTTTAGCACGCAAAGCGAGCCAAGGCTTTGATGCCGAACCGATTGTGTTTTATGGTCAGTCAATTGCATTAGAAAATATCGAAAGCGACGGCGTTGCCATCATTAAATTTAGCAGTATGCAGGAAGCTCAAAATTGGTATCACAGTGATGCCTATCAAGAAGCAAAAAAACACCGAGATTTGGCAGGCGAATATATAGTGATTCTGACTGAAGGATTAGACTAGACAATTCAAACGAAATTAAATTACATATTTTTTTTAATTATTTAATTTAAGAATCACTTTAAAAATTATTTTAACAATAATATAAATAGTCATGCCTATACTTTTTTAAACTCAAAATCTCCCACAGACAATGCAATGTTTATTTACATTTTATAAAAACATGAAAATTCAATAAAATATTAAAAATAAACACAATAATAACA
>NZ_BKGB01000032.1:0-17719 GCF_008980925.1 Acinetobacter sp. TUM15071
AATTTTCGAACAAATAACCATCATAAAATTTTCATAAATGAATAATTTCAACAATGAAAGATTGTATTTGTTCGAACATTATTAAGCACTATGGAGAGATAAAAATGAAGCTGAAGAGCTTAAAACTAGGCGCAGGGGTCGCGCTCTTAATCAGTGGTTTTTCCACCCAACAGACCTTGGCTGATTCCTACGTGTTTGTGACCAATACCACGCCACAAACGGTATCAATACAAGTCAATCAAACTGGGGCAAGCTTACAGCAAGGCAATGAATGGGCGCAGGAAGCGACTCAACTTGCACCGTACGAGACCAAACGGGTACTACGTATCAACCGTTATACCGGGATCAAATCTGGTAAAACCTATAACTTTGATACCGTTCTCAGCAGTGGTAATTCACAAGTAACCCTAAAGCAAACCATGACGGGAACTTGGTCGGGCAGTAATATTAAACACGGGATTCAAACGGCGACCACAACGTCACCATGGTATTCAGATCGTGATGTACATCGTATTAGCACAACTTATGCTGGTTTATCAGCACAAGCAGCAGTGAAAGCGGAGTACACAGGCGGTTATGATGATTTCCACTACACCATTCATCAAAACACGGTTCAAGAGCCTGTTTCAGCCAGTGCCGATGAGTTAAAGGTACTAACTTATAATATTTATGCCCTGCCAATGGTGGCGAGTAAAATCAGCGAACGCTTGGCTGAATTACCGAACCATTTAAACGGTTACGATGTGATTATGATGCAAGAAGCCTTTGCTTCATCACGTACAGGCATGCTGAATCAGCTGGCACAACAGTATCCATATCAAACCCATATTCCAGTCGGTTCTGGCTATAACTTATTTGATAGTGGTTTGGTGATTGTAAGTCGCTATCCAATCGTCAAAACAGCACAATTGATTTATCCAGATTGTACAGGAACTGATTGTTTTGCGGATAAAGGCGTGTTGTATGCGGAAATCATTAAGAATGGTAAGGCTTACCATGTGACATCAACCCATACCGCATCTTTTGATACCGATGCGGCACGCGCATTACGCCAGACCCAGTTCAAGCAGATTCGCCAATTAGTGAATCAACAAAATATTCCAAGTTTTGATGCGGTACTCATGGGCGGTGACTTCAATGTGAATAAACTGTTATGGCCGCAAGATTATCAAGACATGTTGACCAATCTGAATGCGACCGCAGCACCAAGTACTGGTTATACTGAATCTACCTTTGACCCACGCGTGAATAAGTTGGCTGGGGCTGCTGGTTCAGGCGGTGCAACAGTGGAATATCTGGATTATGTCGTAGCCTCAAACAATCACCGTCAACCGACTCAGTCTCGTAATGATGTTCGCATCTTACGTACTACAGCTGACCCGCTGTATATGACGTGGGATCTTTCTGATCATTTCCCTGTGATGGGACAATTTAATTACGGCCCATAAACGGAATTCGGTATGAATAAAAGACTATTGCTGACAATGCTTATTGTTGTCGTGGTCTTGGTCGGGATTGTAGTTTGGAAGAGCACAGCCTCTTCCGCTGCAATCCAGCACACCAAATCCACAGCATCATCTCAAGATTCATCAGCACAGATGAGCGATGAAAGTATGCCAAACAAAACCAAGGATGAAGTTTTTCAAGACTCACTATTGCAGCAATTAAAACTGTTACAACAGCAACCTGGAAACATCACCGAGTTTCTCAATGATTTTAAAGCCAACTGCCCTGTCACTGACTGTAATGCAGCTTTAGCAAAAGCTTTAGCCAATTACCCAGATCAAAACTTTGCACATTTGGTTGAGAGCTTATTAAAACGCATACCGCAATATGAACAGCAGATGCAAAATACCGTGTTATCAACGTCGTTATCGCCAAAAGAACGCTTTGATGCTTTGTGGAAACTGAGAGAAAAAACCTTGGGGCAAGCCGAAGCGATGCTGGGCTTTGGGCAAGAGCGTCAGTATGCAGATTATCGTTTTGCCTACAATGATTTGGCACAGAATCAGAAACTCAGTGCAGAACAACGTTTAAAAGCCTTTGAGGAGCTGCAAAAACAGTATCCTGATGCAACTCAACAAGAAAATAAAATGGGGCTTTATGAACAAGCACTCGGTTTAATCAATCAAGGACAACATAGCCCTGCTGAAACACAACGCTTAAAACAGATGTTACAACAGCGCTATCTAACTGAGCAGCAACGCCAAGACGTACAGCAGCGTGAACAACGTGAAGCTCAACAACAGCAACAAGTTGGTCAATATCAGCAGGCTGTGCAGCAGTTACAACAAGAGATGGAACCGTTAAAAGCACAACTTCCAAATGAAGAATGGCAAAAGCAATATCAAAGCCGTTTAGAAAGTTTACGTTTGAAAATGTTTCCTTAATTTTGCTTAGAACCATCTATATGACAACTATAGATGGTTAAGTGCTTGTCTTGAATATTTTTTATGCTATTTATAATAGATTAACCCATCGATTGTTATTCATGGAAATCAAAGGAATGCATTATCCACAATATCAACAAGACCTTAACACTGCACTTGAATCAGAAATATTGGGTGAACTCATCTTTTTAAATGCAGCCAAACATGCACACTCGATTGAGCAACAACAAAAATGGCAAACGCTGGCCAAACTGGAAACCCAAACCCTACGCAAGTTACAGCAGTTCTTAATCCAACAAGGTCAAACAGCGACGATTCGTTTGCATGTTAAGTTACAGGCCAAAGCAGCAGGGATTGCGATGGCTAAACTGCCGTGGAAACTGGCCATGCATTTACTTAAGCAAGGTACACAGCCGTTTATGCTAACTTTTGAGCGGATGCAGCAACATGCAGATGCCAACACACAAGACTTTCTCCACTATTTGTTAGCGCATGAACAAGCCTTGGCTGAATTTGCAACACAAGAATTACAAAGAAATTCAGAGCATTCTTTAGATGCTGTATTACACTTATTAAAAAGCGAGGCATAACACCTCGCTTTTTGCTCTATTTGATTACGCTCAAGTCGTGCTGAGGTTCAACAATAATTGACGTTTTTTCACTTGTTGCCCGACTTGACCAATCAACTCCTCGACAACACCATCGACATCGGATTTGATTTGCTGCTGAATCTTCATCGCCTCAAGCACCAATAGGGTTTGTCCTTTTGTTACTGAATCTCCGACATTGACCAGCAAACTCACAATCGCCCCATCCATTGGTGCACGAATTTTACCATCACCCACCACCTCAGCCGCTTCTGGTGCTGCATAGGTAGTATTTTCAATCAGCACATTACCATTAGCTGCATCCAAATATAGTTGATCCTGATCAAAGACATAGACGAGTTTACGTCGAACACCGTCACAGCTATAAACAATCTGCACATCACTGATGCTTACAATCTTGATTGTCGCTTGTTGATCACAGAACTCAACTTTGACCTGCTGCTGATCATTTTGTACGTGCAGCAAGATCTGCTGATCGGCATATTTCAGTTTCAGTGGAAACGGCATACCGACACCCGTTTGCCAAGCCACTTGCTGCTTATTCTTCTGGGTAAACAGTGCTGCTGCAACGGCTAAAGTTTCAAGCGGCAAAGCTTGTTGATGCAGGCTAATATCATCTTGGAAGTGTTGTTGAATAAATGCTGTATTGGTATCTCCCGCCACAATGATCGGATGGCGCAACAAATTGACAAGAAACTGCTTATTGCTATTCACACCCAGTAATACGCAATCATCAACCGCTTTGGCAAGCAGGCGAATTGCATCCTGACGGGTCTTGCCGTAGGCAATCACTTTTGCCACCATTGGATCATAGAATGGGCTGATTTCACCATGCTCCAACATGCCATGATCAATGCGGACATTGGGTAAGCTACCATCAGCACCCGCCGCTTGCCAACGCAATACTTTACCTGTTTGTGGCAGGAAGTCCTGACGTGGATCTTCTGCATATAAACGAACTTCGATCGCATGTCCGTTTAAGGTCAACTCATGTTGTTGTAAGGGCAAGGTTTCGCCATTGGCAACACGCAATTGCCATTCCACCAAATCCAAACCTGTGACCATTTCTGTGACTGGATGTTCGACTTGTAAACGCGTATTCATTTCCAAGAAATAGAATTCACCCGATTGATCAAGCAGAAACTCGACCGTGCCTGCCCCGACATAATCACACGCCTGTGCTGCTGCAACAGCTGCTTCACCCATTTTTTGGCGTAGTTCAGGTGTCATCACTGGACAGGGCGCTTCTTCGACCACCTTTTGATGACGGCGTTGAATCGAACAGTCCCGTTCAAATAAATACACATAATTGCCATGCGTATCCCCAAACACCTGAATCTCAACATGCCTTGGGGCAATCACCGCTTTTTCTAAGATCAACTCACCCGAACCAAAAGCATTTTCTGCTTCCGAACGTGCTGTTTTTAATGCTTCCAATACATCAGCAGCGTGTTGGACCAGACGCATGCCGCGCCCACCACCACCTGCTGAGGCTTTGACCATTAAAGGATAGCCAATCTTCTCAGCTTGTTGTGCTAGATAATCAAGGCCTTGCTGATCACCTTCATAACCAGGCACACAAGGTACGCCTGCTTGGATCATGGCAATTTTAGAAAGGCGTTTACTGCCCATCAGCTCGATTGCGGCAGCGGTTGGCCCAATAAAAGTGATGCCATGATCAAGACAAGCCTGAGCAAAATCAGTATTTTCAGACAAAAATCCATAACCAGGATGTACCGCATCCGCACCTGTCTTTTTGCAGGCTTCAATAATATTGGCAATGGACAAATAAGATTCGGAAACTTTAGATGCACCGATATAAACCGCTTCATCCGCCAGCTGGACATGACGGGCATTGGCATCTGCATCTGAATAGACAGCAACCGTTTGATAGCCCATTGCTTTAGCTGTTTGCATCACACGAACAGCAATTTCACCACGGTTTGCCACTAAGACTTTTGAAAAACTCATTGTTTTATCTCTATTATGAAATCCCTCTCAATCCGCCTTTTAACGGCGGAAGTCCCTCTTGTTTATTAATAAAGAGGGTTTGGGGGAGATTTTAGTCAAACCAATTTGGATTACGTTTTTGAATAAAAGCCATGGTGCCTTCTTGTCCTTCTGCGCCACCGACTGCCTGAGCAAACTGTTGTGCCGCATCATCCAAAAGCTGCTCTAAAGGCTCATTCAGTGTCCGATGCAATAAAGCTTTGGTGTTACGGGAAGCCAATGGTGCAGCACGTTTAACCTGCTGAATTATCTCTGTAAGCTGTTGCTCTAATTCAACATCATCTTGTGCAACTTGATGAACAACACCTAAATCTACAGCCGTCTTGCCATTAAAACGTAAACCTAATAACGCCAAACGACGGGCTTGGGTCAGACCAATCCGCTTCACCACAAAAGGCGCAATCTGTGCAGGTAAAATACCTAGACCTGTCTCAGGTAGGCCGAACTGAGCGGTATCACGGCTGATGGCAATATCTGAAACACAAGCCAGACCAAAACCACCACCGAGTACGGCACCTTCCAAAACCACCACAACGGTTTGCGGTGCTTGATCCACTTGTTCAATCATGGCACCAAAACGACGGTTAAAATCCACATAAGGCTGTAAGCTACCGCTATTGGCAGCTTCAATGCGTAATCCCGCCATATCCTTGATATCGCCGCCTGCACAGAAATGCCTACCTTGACCGCGTAAAATCACAGCGCGAATGGATACATCATCGGCAATCTGGCTAAACACTTGTTGAATGGCTGTGACCATCTTTAAACTCATGGCATTACGACTTTCAGGACGATTTAGCCATAGCGTTAAAATGCCACCTTGCTGCTCTAACCGAATGCTGTCATCTAACGCTAAGCCTGCAAGAGAAGTTGCAACTGTCATGCTTCTGCTCCTATTTTTTCTGTTTCTTCGGCAAAATATCGGTGAGCTTACAAATGATTCCGAGCATAATTTCATCTGCGCCACCGCCAATCGAACCTAAACGACCGTCACGGAACAGTTGTGATGCAGGGTTGTCCCACATAAAGCCATTACCACCCCAATATTGCAGGCAACTATCTGCCACTTCACGACTTAAGCGTCCTGCTTTCAGCTTCGCCATTGAAGCCATTAAAGTGACATCTTCACCTGCAATATGCTGTTCACAGGCTTGAAGTGTTAAGGCTTTTAATGCAGCGACTTCTGTCATCAGTTCAGCAAAACGAAAATGTACATACTGATTATTAATTAAAGGCTGACCAAAAGTGGTTCGTTCTCTAGTGTAGTCAATGGTTTGCTGAATGACTTTTTCCATGCCCCCCACCGCATTGATACAGGCCCACATACGCTCCTCTTGGAACTGCATCATTTGCATCATGAAGCCCATGCCTTCCACCCCAACCAAGTTACGTTGTGGTACACGTACATTGTCGAAATACACTTGTGCCGTGGTAGTTGAGCGCATACCCAGTTTATTTAAGGGTTCTGAAAAGCTAATCCCAGCTGTCTTAGCAGGAACAATAATCATGGATTTATTGACATGTGGTTTGTCATCAGAGGTATTTGCAAGCAAACAGAAAAAATCGGCTTGTAATGAGTTGGTGATCCACATCTTGCTGCCATTAATCACATAGTCATCGCCATCTTTTTTTGCAGTCGTTTTGATGGCTGCCACGTCAGAACCTGCATGCACTTCAGATACCGCAATCGATGCGACATATTCACCTCGAATGGCAGGGTTTAAAAATTCATCTCGCAACTCTTTGCTGCCAAAACGTGCCAGTGCTGGCGTTGCCATATCGGTTTGTACACCAATCGCGAGGGGTACACCACCACAGGCTGCACGACCTAATTCTTCTGCTACCACAAGGTTATAAGAATAGTCGAGCCCTAAACCACCATTTTCCTCTGGCTTGCAAATCCCCAATAAACCTAAATCCCCCATTTTCTTGAATACGTCATGAATCGGAAAACGGCCCGCTTCTTCCCACTCTGGGATAAATGGGTTTAATTCATTTTCAACAAACTGGCGTGTGGTACGGCGTAAAGCATCATGTTCTGCGGTAAATTTCATTGTTTTTGTTCCTTAAAAATTATTTTCCCCCTCTCCCTAACCCTCTCCCCAAAAGGGCGAGGAAATCCCTTCTCCCTCAGGGAGAAGGCTAGGATGAGGGTGTTAAAAATTAAAATCTCGACACACCAAATCGTGTTGGATTTAGTTCACGTTGTTGTGCCTCATAAATGGTTTGTAACAAAAATATCAATACTTTACGGGTATCTCTTGGGTCGATGATGCCATCATCATGCAACATTGCGGTATTGAATAAAGCCGTCGATTGCTGTTCCAATTTCATTGCTGTACTTTGTTCCAAGAAATCCAGCATCTGCGGATTCGGTTCCATTCCTGATGCTTTCTGTTTACCCTCAGCCACGATACGCAATACCTTACCTGCTTGTGCCGCGCCCATTACTGCCACATGCGAATTTGGCCATGCAAAGATAAATTGTGGCGATAAACTGCGTCCACACATCGCATAGTTGCCTGCCCCATAAGAACCCGCAACCACGATCGAAATCTTGGGTACGGTTGCATTGGCAACCGCTTGGATCAGCTTGGAACCATGTTTAATAATCCCGTTCTGCTCTGCATCGGTTCCCACCATAAAACCGGTGGTGTTATGCAGGAATAAAAGTGGCCGTTGGGTCTGCTCACACAGATGAATAAACTGAGCTGCTTTCGCCGCACCTTGAGGCGTAATCGGACCATTATTGGTAATAATGCCGATATGTAGTCCACCCACTTTGGCCCAACCGCATACGGTTAAAGCATCATATTCCTGCTTGAATTCCAGAAAGTCTGAATCATCAATGATCCGCGCAATGATTTCCTTCATATCAAAAGGTTGCTTTGGATCTTGTGGAACAATACCTAACAGCTCTTCAGCAACATAACGTGGCTCTTTATAATTCTGATTGGATTGCACAGTTTGCTCTTTCCAATTCAGATGCTCGAAAATCTCACGGGCTAAGCGAATACCATCGGCATCATTTTCAGCTAAATATTCCGCCACACCTGAGACTTGGGTATGCATTTCTGCCCCACCCAGTTCTTCCGCAGTCGCCACTTCGCCTGTTGCAGCCAATAACAATGGTGGGCCTGCCAACAACATTTCTGTTTGTTTGCGCACTGCAATCACATAATCAGACAAACCGGGTTGATAAGCACCACCCGCAGTTGCGTTGCCATGCACCACCGCAACTTGTGGAATCCCTGCTGCGGATAAACGTGCCTGATTGGCAAAAGTCATACCGCCATAGGTAAATACTTCCGCAGCATAGTTCAAGTTTGCGCCACCACTTTCCGTCAATGTCACCATCGGCAACTTTTGTTCTAAGGCGATCTTTTGCAGACGCAGGGTTTTATGTACCCCCATTGGTGACATGGTGCCGCCTTTGATCGCACTGTTACTGGCAGAAACTAGCGCACGTACACCACTGACAAAACCGATGCCTGCAATCACACCACCGCCTGCTTCGGAACCATCTTTGTCATCATGCATGTTGTAGCCCACCAGACCACATAGCTCCACAAAAGGTGAATCTGCATCTAATAACAGTCGAATACGCTCATGGGGCAAAATTTTGCCTTTCTTATCAAACTTGGGTTTTGCCGCATAAGATTTATCGATGCTTTTTTGCTGCACCACACGCACTTCAGCCAACTGCGTTAATAACGCCTCTCGATTTTGCTCATATTGCTCACTACCTACTGCAATTTCAGATTGAAGAATAGTCATCTTTATTCTCCATCAGTGCCATTTTTGAAAATGTCAGGAATAAACGCACGATGGAAACCATTAAAGGCTTCATTGTTAGTCGCATCTGCCAATGGATACATACGAGTGCCTTGTGAAGCGGCCCCATCAATACGCAGTGTTACCCCCGAGATAAAAGCAGCGGCATCGGAAAGTAGATAACAAATCGCTGAGGAAATTTCTGACTCTGTACCCATACGTTTTAACGGGACATTACTCGCCAGACTTGGAATAATCACTTTGGCAAAATCACCACTATAGTTGTCCATCCCCGAAGAAATAATCCAGCCCGGTGCAACTGCATTAACACGTACCCCAGATTTCCCCCATTCTACTGAAGCAGTTTTAGTGAGGTTATCAACACCTGAACGCGCTGCACCTGAATGACCCATACCCGGCATACCACCCCACATATCGGCAGTCATATTAACAATGCTCCCACCATGCTTTGCCATCCACTGGTTATAAGCTTCACGCATCAAGTAAAAGGTTGAATGCAGGTTATTACGGACCACGGCATCAAAACCATTGGCAGAAATATTCTCTAATGCAGAAGGAAATTGTCCCCCCGCGTTATTCACTAAACCATCGAGTTTGCCGAATTTTTCAATGACTTCAGCAATCATATTTTTGACTTGCTCTTCATCACGGTTATCACAAACGATGAAATGGACTTTGCCGCCATCTTCCAGAATTTCTTGGCTGACTTTTTCTAGTTTTTCAACTTTACGGCCTGTGATGACCACTTGTGCGCCTAAAGAAGCCAACTCATGTGCAGTACAACGGCCAATACCAGAACCACCACCTGTCACGATAATCACTTTGTCAGCAAATGCATCTGCCCTGAAAATTGATTGATAACTCATGTTTATATCCTTAATATTTTTCTAACAGTTGTGCAGGCACTTTCACTGGCATATCTAATAATTGCTGTGCAAAAGCCTTACCTTGTGGATCAATCCGTAAGCTGGCAATCCCACCACCGCCCAATGCATTTTCCAACATAAAATTCAGCGCATGCATCTCTGGTAATTCATAACGAATCACTTTTGATTTTTCAGTATCTAAAACATGCTGCATATACGCTGCAACATTGGCCTCAGTCAGTGCCGCACGAATCCACGGTAAATATTCAGCTTGACGTGCAATCACCCCAATATTGCTATGATTGCCCTTATCGCCACTACGTGCATGTGCAACTTCAACTAAAGGTACTTCAATTTCACCGCCTTGATATACGGCCACGTCACCAACGGGATGCTGCACATAGTCATGTGAAGCTTGTCCGACGGGGATTTGAACGGGATAACGCTGTCCAGCAAAATCGACGTCTACCTTTAATTGATCTTTATCAATCAAAAATGAAAATAATTTCACCACTGCCGATGCTTTAGGACGGCCTCCGACAATTCCTGCCAATGCAGGTGCCATACCTGTTGAAGCTTGGGCAATTTCAGAAGCAAAGAACATACAAGCTTCTTTAAATAAATGCTTGACCGCGATTTTAACCACTACTTCACGGCTGTCTTTGACTCGGGCATGTGTACCATAAGTACTTTCAACCCCGAGAATCTCAACAGACTTTTCACTAAACGGTGGGACTGAACGCAATGCCAAAACGCGTTCACATTTGTTGATAATGGCATCTGCAATCACTTGGGCTTTTTCTGGTGCTTCACGACCTGCAATTAAGAAACTGACCAAGACACGATAACCATCGGCATAGGTAGCACTCACTTTATATTGCTGAGTTGGCGCACGCCCTGTTGCACCTATCACCTTGACTCGATGTTCGCCCACCTGCTCTAAATGGACTTGGCTAAAATCAGCACTCACATCAGGTAAAAGATAGGCTTGCGGATTGCCAATTTCATAAACAATCTGCTCTGCAACGGTTGCAGTTGAAACGAGGCCACCTGTCCCTTTCGGTTTGGTCACGATAAATGAAGCATCGGCGCTGACTTCTACGATTGGAAAGCCCATGTTGTCAAAGCCTTGTACGAGACGCCAATCGGTAAAATTACCACCAGTACATTGCGCACCGCATTCAATCACATGCCCTGCCAATGAACCTTGTGCCAGCTTGTCATAATCATCCAGTGACCATTTGTACTCATGTAATAATGGAGCAAGCACAACCGCTGAATCGACCACACGGCCAGTAATCACAATATCAGCACCTAAGTCCAAGGCATCGCGAATCGCAACAGCACCGAGGTAGGCATTACTACTGGCAACATGTGCAGGCAAGGCATCGCCATTAAACATTTCTCGCACATTTTGGTTGAGTAATTCAGCATGCTTCGGCAATACATCATCACCCAACACCACTGCAACTTTTAAATTTAAGCCCTTTTCATCAATGATTTTCTGTAGGGCATCACGGCAAGCCAGTGGGTTTACCCCACCTGCATTGCTAATCACTTTTATTTTTTTCTCAGCAATTTTATTGATCAGGGGGGACATCACTCGACTGACAAAATCCAGTGCATAACCATGATTTGGATCCATCATCATCGCCTTGGCCATAATCGACATGGTGATTTCTGACAGATAATCAAAGACCAAATAATCAATATCACTCAGATGCACCAACTGAAATGCAGCAGTGTTGGTATCGCCCCAGAAGCCTGATGCACACCCAATTTTGACTACCCTCTGGTCATCCTGTTTGACACTTGTCATGCGCTTTCTCATTGTTATTGCTAAAAACGCCTTAACATTACCAAGCAAGTGCTTGGTTTGTAAAGTGCATAATGCTATGCTGTATTGGCAAAAATAGACAAACTCAAGCAAATACTTGTTATAAAAAGATAAGACAATGCATCAAATGAATTTTGTTACAATACACTTTGGATTAAACGGGATAGACGGATAGGCATGATCGCAACCTCAATTGAGCAAATACCCAAAATTGTTTGTTTTGATGACAGTCCACGTGGACGTTTACTGCAAGGTGCTGCCTATCTGTTTTATAAGCAAGGTTATGACAAAACTACGGTTCGTCAACTCGGTGAATTTATTGGCATTCAATCGGGCAGCTTATTTCATCACTTTAAAAGTAAAGATGAAATTCTGGCGACAGTGATGGAACAAACCATTATCTATAACTTCGCCCGTTTAAAAGAAGCCTCTGAACGCTCAACTGATCCTGAACAACAATTACGTCATCTCATCAAAGCTGAATTACTTTCCATTGCAGGTGATACAGGTGCAGCGATGGCAGTACTGGTACATGAATGGTTTGCGCTTTCTAAAGAGAAGCAAGACTACCTTCTAAAAATGCGTAATGAATATGAGCAAGTTTGGTTAGACGTGATTGAAAAATTACGTGCTCAGGGCAAAGTGAAACACGATGCCTTTATCTGGCGTCGTTTACTCGGTGGTTCGATTTCTTGGACGGTGACGTGGTACAGACCCGAAGGTAAAGTCAAAATTGATGAACTGACTGAAATGGTTTGGGAAATGGCGATTAAATGAGTGCTATCTATTTGCGTAAGCCTCAACTCAGCGATTTAGCTGAAATCAAACTTGCCTACCAAAATAGTATCCAGCTCCATCAACCATGGACTTATCCACCAACAGACTTTCAACAATATCTCGAACAAGAACATCGTTACTTTGTCTGCTTGAAAGAAAATCATCCCATTGTTGGCACCTTTAATATCTCCAATATTATTCGAGGTCACTTTCATTCTGCTTACTTGGGTTATGAAGCTTTTTATCCTTATGCAGGACATGGCTATATGCGACAAGGACTACAACTGGTTTTAAAAGAAGCATTTCAAACACTGAATCTGCATCGACTAGAAGCCAATATCCAACCAGATAATTTGCCCTCTATTCGCCTTGTATCAAATGCAGGTTTTATAAAAGAAGGCTTATCCCGCCAGTATCTACGCGTCGGTGGAAAAGAATGGAAAGATCATGAACGTTGGGCAATTTTAAATTCGAATTGGACTGATAAAAAATATCAAGCATTCTAAAAAATTGATTCCAATTTAAGCACGACACAGCTTATCGCTCACGCCTATTTATCTATGTTCGCTGTATCAGAAAGCTGCTATTGTTCTTAAGCATCAAACGATTATAAGAATTCGTAAAAATGAATCCAGTACAACATGCCAATATTTCGGTGAAACGTCGTGGGGGCGAGCTTGAAGATTATATTGATATTCATGCACTAATCGACAGCACCAAAATGTTGTGTACCGACAATCGCCATCGTATATTGCATACCTTTTGGGGTGTTCAGGAAGTTATTATTCCGATCTTTGGACATCACTTCGAAAATAGTGCAGGTAAAAGCATTGAGGTGAAAGACCTGTGTGAAAAAGATCACCTATTGGTTGATTTCCATCACCGCTTTATTCCAACTTTAGGTGATTTTGTTGCAGCGATGCAGGATATCCCTACAGATGGGTTAGCAAAACGCCTAGAGAAATTCCACGCTGATGTGATTGACGACCCAAAACTATCAGCAACACTACTCTCTCCCTTATCGGTGACAGGACAATTAAAGTCGTTACTGATCACCCACAATAGTTGGTTTATCAATACCATTCTTCCCATGATGGGGAAAGGTGAAGCCAGATTGATTGATTTTGATATTCGTCCCGATTTCTTTTTCAACCCGATGCGTTTTGAACTCTGGATGGACAATGGCATGGCTGTGCCGCCTAGTGCAGCTAAGCTGCAAGAATTAAAAACTAAAATTGCTTAACTTAAGGGGAAATAAAAATGAGCAATATCCAATACGTGATTCGTCAAAATGACTTTGCCTATAATGACGAATGGCATCTGACCAACTGCGTTTCAACCGGGGCAATCAAACAGATTTATACAGATAAAGTTGAAGCAGAAAAGGCCTATAAAACCTTAGTTGTTGAGGGCTTATATTATGATGAACTCTGTAACTATGACATCGGCAATGGCGAAGTAGATGATGAAATCTACGAAAAACTTGAAGCTTTGGTATTAGAAAAAACAGGCAAAAAGTTTGATATCGAAGATGGTGAAATTCCGAAACTGAATGAAGATGATGCTTTCGAATTTGCCCAAATTTCAGGTATTGTCTGGTATCAACTCTTAGAAATCGATGCGACACAACCTTGCTATGTACTTTGGATCAACTCAGAAGAAGACTATTTCTCTGGCTATGAGACTGGCAGCATTATCTCTAGTCAAGATGAGAATTTTAGTGATGTATCTTGGGAATCCAATATTTATGCGATGGACTATGAGTTCGAAGCCTTGATGAACAAACCACTTTCAGAGTTAAGTGATAGTCCATTATTATTGAAACAGTTTATCGAACAGACTTCAGATATTCGCTATGATGCTGAAAAAGATAGTATCGAAGGTATTGCATTAGACAGCATAAGATTTATTGATATCAAAGCACTGAATTCATTTCTAAAACAACCCATCTTTGAAATCCGTCAAATTTCTTTAGAAGAATTAGCTGAACTAGAATAAATTTCAAAAATGAAAAAGTGCGGTGTTTTAACCGCACTTTTAATCAAGTATGAAATGAGTTTAATAACCCAATTGTTTACTAATTAAATCCTTCATAATTTCTTCTGCACCACCACCAATCATATTGACCTTCACTTCACGATAAATACGTTCAGACTTAGTACCCCGCATAAAGCCCATGCCCCCGAGTGTTTGTACCGCAGTATCGGCACAGAATTGCATGGTTTGAGTAGCAACATTCTTCAGCATACAAATCTGAGCAATCAGTTCACTGCCCTGCAATTCAGGCTTACCTAAACGATAAGCAGTATCCTCGAGTAAAGCACGTGTTGCGGTCAGTCGCGTAGCCATATCTACCAGTTTATGACGCATCACCTGATGATCAACCAACCGTTTACCAAAAGTTTGACGTTGCTGCGCCCAATCCAACGCCTCTTCATAGCAAGTCAAAGCAAAGCCATAACTACTGGCAGCAAGGAAAAAACGCTCCATGTTGAAGTTATTCATAATCACCAGAAAGCCCATATTTTCTGGACCCAATAAATGGCTAGCAGGCACTTTGACATTGTCAAAATGCAAATGTGCCGTATCGGATGCCCACCATCCCATCTTATCCAGTTTAGTTTTACTAATCCCTGCACTATGCGCATCGATGAGAAGCATTGAAATACCATTTGCTCCTTTCGCATTCGGATCAGTACGCACTGCCACTGAATAATAATCAGCTCGCATCCCTGAAGTGATAAAGGTTTTTTCACCACTTACCAGAAAATAATCACCCTCACGTATAGCTTTAGTTTTGAGCGAAGCCACATCTGAACCACCACCTGGTTCAGTAATCGCCAATGCCGAGATTTTTTCACCTGACAAAATCTGAGGCAGCACTTGAGCTTTAACCTCTTCGTTGGCAAAGTGCTGAATTGGTGGCGCACCAATGGTATGCGACAGTAAAGAAGCAGCTAAGCCACCCGAAGCACATTTTGCTAACTCAATCGAAGATAACAAGGTATAAAATGCATCTGTTCCCGCTATTCCTCCATACTGCTCTTCAAACCCGAGTCCCAACAAACCAATTTCTGCGGCTTTTTTATAGAGCTCTCGCGGAAAGGTTTCACTTTCATCCCATTCATTGATAAAAGGCGAAATTTCTTTTTCAACAAAACGTCGAATACTCTTGGCAAATTCAAGATGCTGCTCGTTATAGTACAAAGGATTAAGGTGCATATTCTGCTTCCTAGCAATTATTGATCATTGTTTATTGAATGAGCACTAAAGTAGCAAAACCAGAAAAACCAAGCAAGCGCTTGGCAAAATTAAAGATTAAAAAAAACATGTCAAAGGATAATCGAATCACAAAACTATATTTTTAATCGACCACGAAACCCACGGGTCGCATAATAAGATTGAGCGCCATTGTGATAAGTAAAAACCCGACCATAACGACTATCACAGAAAATTGCGCCACCTAAAGCTCTTACATCCTCGGGTGTTTTGACCCAACTCGAGGTTTTTAAATCAAAATGTTCAACCGACTGTAATTGTTTATATTGTTCCTCTGTGAGCAATTCAATTCCCATGGCTTCGGCCACATCGACCGCATTATTTTCGGGCTTATGTTCTTTACGTGCATCCAAAGCAGCGCGATCATAACAAAGACTCCTACGCCCTTTTGGTGTTTCTACGGCACAATCATAAAAGATGATCTCACTTGGTTTAGAATCAAGTGAAACGATATCTGGCTCCCCGCTGGTCTCTTCCATTTGATTCAGTACCCATAGCTTTTCAGGTTTCTGTTTCAATTTATCTTCGATATCTACCCAATTCACACCTTGATGCCGATGCATATTGGTTTCAAAACGCTTTTTTAATATCTCGAACAACATGATCGTCTGTTCAGCATTCAATTGCTTTTTCTTGGTCATTTTTATTCTCTGAATTTGAGTGTTAAACCGAACGGCCATCAAAATGATTGATTTTGACGCTTTCCAAATCTAAATCTTCGATACATCTTATATTAATGGCATACATCTGATTCCCTTGCGGATCAGTGCCTGTTGCATAAGGATGAATACCACAGATCTTACAAAAATGATGGTCGATCACATGCTTATTAAATTGGTAACGAGTTAAAACATCTTCTTGAACTGAGATATCAACTTTATCTGTCGGTAAGAACCACAATAAAGAACCTTTTCTTTGGCAAATCGAGCAGTTACACGACATTGCTTCAGTCAAATCCCCTTGTGCAACAAAAGTGATTTTTCCACAATGACAACTTCCTTGATATTCCATCTTATTTTCCTTTTTTATTATGTTCTCCCCTATTAGACAAAGCTATTTAAATGATGTCCACTTAATTTAGTTATTTCTTTGGTGATAAGAAAATGTAAGTTGATGTCGCCATTGATATTCCAATCGAGCCAAAGTACCAACAAAGATAGCTTCTCCAGCAATATGAAGTACTGCAAAGACTGTCATTTGTTGCCAGAATCGCCAAAGTATAAACATACAAACCAAAACCCAGATGCTATTTGCAATTACCAAGATGTTGATGAGAAATATTGAGCGTTTTTTATAATTAGCTAATATAAATGAATAACTTGCGTATAAGAGATTCGCACAACCTACGAAAACAATAATCTCCTTAGGTAAATGATAGAGTTGACTTAACCATTGTGTAGCAAGCAATACAATCAGCCCAGCAGATGCAGCCGCAGTACAGTCTATCCATAAAATATGCTTGGCAATCTTCATTATTTAAATACTCTTTTTGTTTTAATTTGAGCATATAAAGATCATTGATGATTTAAAACTTTTTGCTGATTTGCTATACGGCATTAAATCCAAAAATGTTGGCACTGCCGACACTTCATTCCATTTTTATAAGAAAAGAGCGGAAAACCCAACAATAGAAAAACCACATAAGCGGGGCGTTTACCTTCTGTATAAGGTTGTATATCAATACTGCCACAATTAGGACAGCTTTCGCTTAATCCAAACTGTTGTTCTAATTCTTGACTAAAATCTTGAGCAAGTAATGCCTTAGCCTCTTCTGCATAGCTTTCAGGCACTAATAATCGCACACCACCTAAAGCATTGGAGTAAAGCCAATCCATATTAATGGTATGTTCATTTTCAATACGTGCTGGAATTTCAGCTGCTTCCAATTGCGTTTTAGCAATCTGAGCTTCATAGGGAAAAGAAAAGCTTTGCACAACGATCCAAGTCATATCAGAAAGCCCTTAAATCCTAAATAAAGATCCAGTATATAAAATTCCCCACAATAAAAAACACCCCCTCTGCGTAAGCGGAGGGGGTGTTTGATATTTAAAAGCTGGCGATGACTTACTCTCACATGGCAAGTGCCACACTACCATCAGCGCTAAGAGGTTTCACTTCTGAGTTCGGGAAGGGATCAGGTGGTTCACTCTTGCTATT
>NZ_BKGB01000033.1:0-6345 GCF_008980925.1 Acinetobacter sp. TUM15071
ATATAATTTTCTTTTTATATTCTAATTCTATTAAAACATCTTGAATGTTTTTTATATAGTTTTTAAGACAATAATTGATATCAGGAAGTTGATTGCTGAGTTCTGCAGTTAGTTGTATTTCCATAACTCTTTCGGTTTTTTCAAGTTCAATCAATTTGAGCTTCTCAGCTAATACTCTTACAGCTTTCTCCTTACAGTGAATGATTCTAAATTCAGCCAGTTTATCAGTTTCTGAATAATAAAAATTACCAGATTCATCATATTTTTTTCGTACATACCCAAATCTCTCTAAATCTCGTATAAGAGAGTAGACCTGCCATTTAATTGCTTGAGATTGATTCCCGAATCTTATCCAAAGATCTTTGGGTTTGTACCATGTAAGAAAAAATTCATTCTCAATCAGCAAAAGAAATTCTGATTTAAGCACATGCTTAATTTCGTCCATTTGAATTGTACGGCAAAAATGAGGATTATAATCCATTTTTTATTCTTATGTTTAATCGTATTAAAGAAAGTTGCTGTGGTTAACATTTAAAGGATAATAATTTATCATTGATTCAATGGTTTATTGAATATTTATGAACCCTATGATTGATGAGGATTATAAGCCGTGGATACTTAGTCCTCAAAAATGAATAGTTCTATTCTTTATGGGAATAGAACTTATGAACGATTTAGCACAACAAATTGGGCATGCGATTCGCACATGTAGGGTTGATCAAAAAATTACCCAAGAGAAATTAGCATTACTTTGTAATATTGATCGTAGTTATCTTGGTCGAATTGAACGAGGTGAAGTCAATATCACAGTCCTAAAGCTTTATGAAATTGCACACATGCTTGAAGTTGAGCCTCAAACTTTATTACCAAAAGTCTGAGTAAGAGTTCGTTCTATTTTCAGTAACAAGTAAATTTATACATCACTTATGTATTTGACTGATCAATGAAAGTGGTATAGCTTAGTCAACAGGGAGTACCTATGAGAGTAGGCAACCCCAATTCCGAGGCTCGGCAAGATATGTCCGAGCTTTCGTGTTTTTGTACTCTTGTCTTTTTGTATTACGAAATGAGGTCTTTTAAGCTTTCATTTCATCTTTCTATTTATCTTTACTGTCTCTTCCTACTCAACATCTTGTAGCTGTTTTACTTTTGATAAGTCGAATGGTCTTATCTGACTTAGCAATGCTAAATATGCAGCTGATTTCTGGGCATTCTTAGTATCTTGACGTAATTCTTCAATTTCTTCAGGCGTCATTCGGTAGTCATCTGGGAATTTAGACATAAAAACATAACTCCAAATTTAAGACATCGTAATTTCAATTAATATTTTAGGGGATTATAATCCTCTTTTGTGCTAATCTTACTTTACTAAATAATAGTAAAAATATTTGGTTTTATGTATTCTTGTGGATCATCTAAATGAAAAATATAAATTTATTTACTTTTCTAAGCATATGTTTACCATTTGCAGGATGTGTAACAGTTAACTCAATTAAGCCTAGTGATGTAAAAGCTTATAACACACCAAATCATTTAATTAATTCTAAGTCTCTAAACGGTAAAGACGGAAATGGTAAGAAATACTTATTTGAAGATGCTGTACCCGATGCCTTAATTCCTTATACCTATATGAGTAATTTATGTGCTAGCCAAGATGGTCGTTTCTTTCAAATGTCTAAGAGCCTGTTCCAGTACTTGAGCGGTACACATATTTCTGCTTTGAATAATCAACGGTTCGTTTCAGCCACAGGTACATTCAAATGCGCAGCAAAAACACCATGGAATATCTCGATTGAACCTATTTCATCTCGTATTGGAGGAATGGGGCAGCCTTTGAACTTTGTCACCCTTAAAACAATGGTTATTTCGGATGATGAAGTCTATCGTGTTGTGACTGCATATCAGTCGAAGAAAAATATTGAAGACAATAAGAAAAAGCAAGCTATTGAACAATACAAACTTGAACAACAACAATTGAAAAATAACTATGAAAGAAATCTCATAACCAATGCTCCTGAACCAAAAGATATTGGTCAAACGATTTGTAAAAATGCAAGACTATCTGAATTTACAGGAACTATTGTTCTAGGGCAGTCAACTTATCGTCAAGTTGATGGTTTGATCATCGCTAGTTTAGAAAGTTTTTCAAATGATCATGCGAATCTGAAAATCAATATCAAAGGCTGGTTGAATAATTTCAATCAAATCTCATCAGGACCAAATGTTTTATATAAGCAGACACCATTAGAGTCAGGACGAGTTATATGGGATGATAAGCAGGGTTGGTATATATGTTCTTATTAAGTTATATAAATTTAACTATCCTACAAAGAAAATTTTGAAGCTCATGGTTCAGTCGTAAAAAGGTGAAAAGACAGTAGAAGATGAGGAGTTAGATTTGTTAAAAATCTTATGAATTAAAAATTAGAGCTTAAACATTATTGATGAATAATACTTAACCTATTGTAAAGTAGCTGTGTATCTCTGATTCCTTCTTATATCAGTTTTTCGATAAATAATCCTTTAAAAGATGAGGAGCCAGTAGGTGGTCCACTTTTAAATTAGTTTTAAGTTTTATCTCTTCAATGATGTCTATTAAAGTTTCAGTGTTTTGATGAAGTTGACATTCCAAATCATTAATTTGTATGCGTAATTTTTTATTAGTGTTGGCTAACGCTAATCTAGTTTTTTTATTCACATACAGTTGTTTTTCTTTTGACTTTAAATTTAAGGGTGAGATTTGTTCCGACATATAAAGACAAATAAGTCTTTTCCTATCAGGTGAACTTAATGTACTTAGCCCTCCAGATATGTAACCTTTAGCTTTAAGGCGTATATGTAAAGTTTTGTGGCAGATTGGAGATTTTTCGAATCCTTCGACCAGCATCATTTGCAGTTCTTGCTCAATGACTTCATCTAATTGCTTACCACGTAACATAAGTTAAGATTCCTTAGTTTCAATCTTTTTTTGCTCAATAGCAAATAACTCGCTCAAAGTATGAGGCAATTTATTTAGCTGTTCATTGTATGGAAATACTGGAAATGGAGTTAAATGATTCAATCGGCCTAATGCTTTTTCTTTTAAATTCTTAAGAAAAATCATTTTTTGTTCTAATACTTCAAACATTTCACTATATGTCTCATCTATTTTAATAATCTCTTTTAAACTTTTGTATTCTTTTGATAGCTTTATGATGAGTTGGGTTAAGGCATCAAGTTCGCCTATACGCCCCGTTAAAACAAAATTTCCACATTTTTCTCCAGATTGACAGGCTATGCGTTTAGGACATTCATGTGTTGAGATTGCTCTGGTGCAAGCACCAAACGGTAAAGGATGTAGATAAGCATGACATAGAAGTAAGGATTCAGCTTCTGAAATGTCTTTTTTCACTATTTCATTAAATGATTTTGAAATATCTTGAAAATACTCATCAAAAAAAGAACTTTTTATATATTTAGCAACTTCATTCTTCGAATCAAAAGTTTGTAAATTCATCTTCAAATTATTTTCAATATCAAGTTTATCAGAAAAGAACATTAATCCATCATTCTGAATAGATTCTAGTGGATTGATAGGTCTTACTTCAATTTCTTCTTCATAGCTAGATAGTTCATGTTTTTTTGATATGCTGGATACAATTCTAGATTGTTTTAGGGCCAAATGTTGATAATATTGATTTTGTTTAATATCAATACGCCCCATAAGCATTGCTTGAAGGTGTTCTGCTAACCCGCTTAGAGCTAAGAAAGTATTGATATTGTGACGTGGTATGTGCGTAGTTATCTTTGAATACTCTTGACTATCTTCAAATAGTTTATATTTTTTAAAAACAGAAGTATTTAGAGTATTTCCAAGAAAACCATTAATAACTAATGCATTAAATGGAATGATATTTGTTTTATTTATAAAAGATCTTTCTAAGTTTATTGATCTGTATTCGTGTATAAAAAGTAAATCTTCAAAAGGAATTTTTATCTTTTCACCTTCATAGTTGAATATATGGTGGAATAAATTTTCTGAATCAGATTTAGTTAAAGATTTAATAAAACTATCAATATCTTTTTTTAAGTAATATTTTTTAATTTCTTTACCGTCTTTAATTTCTTTATATAAAGGAACATTTTTTAAGGTTTTTACAACAACATCACGCTGACCAGCTCGACCTCTAGTTTTATCTTTTACTCCAAATACAGAACCAATTAGCTCATCTACTTCAACATACTCTGTTAAAGTATCATCTAATGATTTAGGCAATAAGTTACAAAATCCTTTAGATCGAATATATAAGATATTTTCTCTGTAATCCTTTGTAAGCTCTAAAACTGATTTAAATATTTGCTCTACTAATCGTGCGGATAATGGATCAATCCAATGTATTCTTTGACCAGCTCCCTTGGCTCCATAGTACTGTATACCTAGTGTAAATTGCTTCACTCCATCTAAAGTTAAATGTTTTTTAGTAATTGGATCAAGAATAGGATGCTTTATTAATGCATCAACTTTAAGAAGAAAAATTTCTGTAGACCGCAAACCCGTTACAATTAACATTAATAGTAAATTTAGAGCAATTTTTTCACCGGTGGATTGACATAAATTAATTAAAGAAACAATATTAATAAATGTTCTAATAGAGATTAGCTTACTATCATCAAGCTCATCTTCATCAATTACTAATTTATCAAGTAGTGATTTTGTTTTTAAGGCTTTAGGCGTTCGGTTAAATCGATTAATATTTATGTAGTTGTTTGAAAATTCTAAAGGTTTTTTTGTAAAATTATAGTGGTTTAATATGGTTTGCAGTCTAATATACGTTGTTGCATAATCAGAGAATCCTTTTTTATCATTATTTTCTGTTAAAGCTTCAAAAGATTTATTTAAAATTAAAGTAGTTAAATAGGATGGATGAGTTTTTCTAGGGTCTTTATTGTACAATGCACTATACCAGCGTTTTAAAATTAAAAACTCAGCATAAAGTTTTTGTGGAGATGCATTGGAATTTGATTTTCTATAACTTAAAATAAGTACTGATTTTATAAAGATCTGAAATTCTTTTTTAATAATACTTTTATTTAAGCCTTTTATTTTCCCCATGTTTTCGAAATTAAAATGTGTTTTTCCACTTCGAGATAAAAGCCAACCTGAGCCAATAGTTCCTCCGTACCAAATAGGATCCTCCCATTCACCTTTAAAATTTGGTTTTATATTTTTATCAAAATATTCTTTTTGCTCATTAATAAAGTAATCGTATGAATTAGTTTTCATTAATTCCACCTTGTTTAAAAACTTCACAGCGTGCAATCACTGACTCAATTTCAAATTTGGTAGACTCATGAACTCTTATTAATGGATTTCTTGAGACACCTATTCCATCAGATAGCCGGATTAAATCATTAATCTCATTTTGTATACTTTTTAATACATCTGCATGATCAGCATCAATAAAAGGATGAAAGTACATACAACCATAGCAGTTACGAACTGGCTGAAACAAACATTTTTCTTCATAACTGCATCCACCAATGTCATAATGAATTTTCCCACCAATATTCCCTAAAACTTTTTTATGCTGCCACTTATTTTTATCAATAAGCCGACCTGTCAGTAACATGGCTATCATTTGTTTATATAATTGATTTTTCCCTAATGCATTCGCTCTAATTTGCGCTAAAGCAGGAGTAGAGTATATGTAATGTCGAGCTGTGACTAAAACTGAATGGCCAAGAATATAAGAGATTTCTTCTGCTGAAGCACCAGCCATTGCTAAGCTGTAACCAACATGATGTCTAAAATCAGAGAAAGAATATTTCTCTTGTAGCAATTCTCCACTAAGCACAGCATTTTGATAAAGTTTAGGCGAAAATTGGAATAACTGGTTATTTATAGCAATTGAGCAAAAACGTGCAGAATTTTCGCCTAAATTAAATAATTTATCTTTTGGCTGTAAATTAAACCTTTTAACATATGCTAAAATTATTTCTGCGATCTCTTCTGGAAATTTTACTGCTATCTTGTCATATGCATACCGTATTTGTTTAGCATAAGGGATTAAGATACTGTAACGATGAAATTGATCATGTTCATGAGTAGTATCAACTCGTATATCGCTCGCAGATAACTTTGCCAATTGCACTGGACGAAGACCTGTTGTATAAATTAAGCCCAAGATCGATGAATAAAGAAGAGTTTCGTCTTCTATATTTTTTTCATTATTTTTTATACGATCATTGATTTCCGCAAATCCCCTTTGAATCATTGAAATTAGTGGATAGTCGATAGGGTCTTCATATTGTTGATAGAATAATTTAGAGTTGAAAGATTTGGGTCTTGGAATAAATTCTAAGTCA
>NZ_BKGB01000034.1:0-5570 GCF_008980925.1 Acinetobacter sp. TUM15071
AGATCATTAAGAGAATAGAAGAACAACTTGTGTGGATTTTTACTGATTGATCGATCGAAAATATTTCATTGATTGAATGGTAAGAATTTCTCGAAGTTTATTTGAGCGAATTTTTAGTCAGAAAATTGATGAGCCAAGATTTGTAGCCATAAGCTACTAATGATTTTAAACTGAAGAGTTTGATCATGGCTCAGATTGAACGCTGGCGGCAGGCTTAACACATGCAAGTCGAGCGGAGTGATGGTGCTTGCACTATCACTTAGCGGCGGACGGGTGAGTAATGCTTAGGAATCTGCCATTTAGTGGGGGACAACATTCCGAAAGGAATGCTAATACCGCATACGTCCTACGGGAGAAAGCAGGGGATCTTCGGACCTTGCGCTAAATGATGAGCCTAAGTCGGATTAGCTAGTTGGTGGGGTAAAGGCCTACCAAGGCGACGATCTGTAGCGGGTCTGAGAGGATGATCCGCCACACTGGGACTGAGACACGGCCCAGACTCCTACGGGAGGCAGCAGTGGGGAATATTGGACAATGGGCGGAAGCCTGATCCAGCCATGCCGCGTGTGTGAAGAAGGCCTTTTGGTTGTAAAGCACTTTAAGCGAGGAGGAGGCTCTCCTAGTTAATACCTAGGAAGAGTGGACGTTACTCGCAGAATAAGCACCGGCTAACTCTGTGCCAGCAGCCGCGGTAATACAGAGGGTGCGAGCGTTAATCGGATTTACTGGGCGTAAAGCGTGCGTAGGCGGCTGATTAAGTCGGATGTGAAATCCCTGAGCTTAACTTAGGAATTGCATTCGATACTGGTCAGCTAGAGTATGGGAGAGGATGGTAGAATTCCAGGTGTAGCGGTGAAATGCGTAGAGATCTGGAGGAATACCGATGGCGAAGGCAGCCATCTGGCCTAATACTGACGCTGAGGTACGAAAGCATGGGGAGCAAACAGGATTAGATACCCTGGTAGTCCATGCCGTAAACGATGTCTACTAGCCGTTGGGGCCTTTGAGGCTTTAGTGGCGCAGCTAACGCGATAAGTAGACCGCCTGGGGAGTACGGTCGCAAGACTAAAACTCAAATGAATTGACGGGGGCCCGCACAAGCGGTGGAGCATGTGGTTTAATTCGATGCAACGCGAAGAACCTTACCTGGCCTTGACATACTAGAAACTTTCCAGAGATGGATTGGTGCCTTCGGGAATCTAGATACAGGTGCTGCATGGCTGTCGTCAGCTCGTGTCGTGAGATGTTGGGTTAAGTCCCGCAACGAGCGCAACCCTTTTCCTTATTTGCCAGCGAGTAATGTCGGGAACTTTAAGGATACTGCCAGTGACAAACTGGAGGAAGGCGGGGACGACGTCAAGTCATCATGGCCCTTACGGCCAGGGCTACACACGTGCTACAATGGTCGGTACAAAGGGTTGCTACCTAGCGATAGGATGCTAATCTCAAAAAGCCGATCGTAGTCCGGATTGGAGTCTGCAACTCGACTCCATGAAGTCGGAATCGCTAGTAATCGCGGATCAGAATGCCGCGGTGAATACGTTCCCGGGCCTTGTACACACCGCCCGTCACACCATGGGAGTTTGTTGCACCAGAAGTAGGTAGTCTAACCGCAAGGAGGACGCTTACCACGGTGTGGCCGATGACTGGGGTGAAGTCGTAACAAGGTAGCCGTAGGGGAACCTGCGGCTGGATCACCTCCTTAACGAAAGATTGACGATCGGTAAGAATCCACAACAAGTTGTTCTTCGAAGATGTATCTGAGGGTCTGTAGCTCAGTTGGTTAGAGCACACGCTTGATAAGCGTGGGGTCACAAGTTCAAGTCTTGTCAGACCCACCAAATCTGATTGCAGTAGCTTAGATTGAAAGATATGTCGTTCATTAAATGATAAGCTGGGGACTTAGCTTAGTTGGTAGAGCGCCTGCTTTGCACGCAGGAGGTCAGGAGTTCGACTCTCCTAGTCTCCACCATGTACTTTACGGAGTACGAGCTAAAGATTACAGAATTTAGTAAGTAGATAGCTTATTAAGTTCTGTGATTTATCACAGTTTACTACTCACCGACGAGGTGGTAGTTAATCATTAACAGATTAGAAAATTGAGTCTGAAATAAATTGTTCAAACTCGATTAATTTGACACTAACGGTAATACGTAAGTATTGCAGTTGGATGAAGAATTAATCTGAGAACTAGCAAATTAACTGAATCAAGCGTTTTGGTATATGAATTAGATTGAAGCTGTACGGTGATTAAATTCACAGGACAACAGATGGTAGCGATGAATAATCGCACGGACAACACTCACTTGTAGGTGTTGACGACTGTTTGGGGTTGTATAGTCAAGTAATTAAGTGCATGTGGTGGATGCCTTGGCAGTCAGAGGCGATGAAAGACGTAATAGCCTGCGATAAGCTCCGGGGAGGCGGCAAATATCCTTTGATCCGGAGATTTCTGAATGGGGGAACCCACCCGCTATAAGGCGGGTATCATAAGCTGAATACATAGGCTTATGAAGCGAACGAGGGGAAGTGAAACATCTCAGTACCCTTAGGAAAAGAAATCAATTGAGATTCCCTTAGTAGCGGCGAGCGAACGGGGAGCAGCCCATTAAGTTGTGTGTGTTCTAGTGGAACGCTCTGGGAAGTGCGAACGTAGAGGGTGATATTCCCGTACACGAAAGGGCACACACAATGATGACGAGTAGGGCGAGGCACGTGAAACCTTGTCTGAATATGGGGGGACCATCCTCCAAGGCTAAATACTCCTGACTGACCGATAGTGAACCAGTACCGTGAGGGAAAGGCGAAAAGAACCCCTGTGAGGGGAGTGAAATAGATCCTGAAACCGCATGCATACAAGCAGTGGGAGCCGACTTGTTCGGTGACTGCGTACCTTTTGTATAATGGGTCAGCGACTTATATTCAGTAGCGAGGTTAACCGAATAGGGGAGCCGTAGAGAAATCGAGTCTTAATAGGGCGTTTAGTTGCTGGGTATAGACCCGAAACCAGGCGATCTATCCATGAGCAGGTTGAAGGTTGGGTAACACTAACTGGAGGACCGAACCCACTGTCGTTGAAAAGCCAGGGGATGACTTGTGGATAGGGGTGAAAGGCTAATCAAGCCTGGTGATAGCTGGTTCTCCCCGAAAGCTATTTAGGTAGCGCCTCGGACGAATACCATTGGGGGTAGAGCACTGTTTCGGCTAGGGGGTCATCCCGACTTACCAAACCGATGCAAACTCCGAATACCAATGAGTACTATCCGGGAGACAGACTGCGGGTGCTAACGTCCGTAGTCAAGAGGAAAACAATCCAGACCGCCAGCTAAGGCCCCAAAATCATAGTTAAGTGGGAAACGATGTGGGAAGGCATAGACAGCTAGGAGGTTGGCTTAGAAGCAGCCACCCTTTAAAGAAAGCGTAATAGCTCACTAGTCGAGTCGGCCTGCGCGGAAGATGTAACGGGGCTAAAACTATGTGCCGAAGCTGCGGATTTACGCATTAGCGTAAGTGGTAGGGGAGCGTTCTGTAAGCCGATGAAGGTGTATTGAGAAGTATGCTGGAGGTATCAGAAGTGCGAATGCTGACGTGAGTAACGACAAAACGGGTGAAAAACCCGTTCGCTGAAAGACCAAGGGTTCCAGTCCAACGTTAATCGGGGCTGGGTGAGTCGACCCCTAAGGCGAGGCCGAGAGGCGTAGTCGATGGGAAATTGGTTAATATTCCAATACTTCTGTGTAATGCGATGAGAGGACGGAGAAGGTTAAGTCAGCCTGGCGTTGGTTGTCCAGGTGGAAGGCAGTAGGCATGCATCTTAGGCAAATCCGGGGTGCTCTATGCTGAGAGCTGATAGCAAGCTGTACTTGTACAGTGAAGTGGCTGATACCATGCTTCCAGGAAAAGTCTCTAAGCTTCAGTTACACAGGAATCGTACCCGAAACCGACACAGGTGGTCAGGTCGAGTAGACCAAAGCGCTTGAGAGAACTCTGCTGAAGGAACTAGGCAAAATGGTACCGTAACTTCGGGAGAAGGTACGCTGCTGACGGTGATGGGACTTGCTCCCTGAGCTATTGGCAGCCACAGAAACCAGGCCGCTGCAACTGTTTATTAAAAACATAGCACTCTGCAAACACGAAAGTGGACGTATAGGGTGTGATGCCTGCCCGGTGCTGGAAGGTTAATTGATGGGGTTAGCGTAAGCGAAGCTCTTGATCGAAGCCCCAGTAAACGGCGGCCGTAACTATAACGGTCCTAAGGTAGCGAAATTCCTTGTCGGGTAAGTTCCGACCTGCACGAATGGCATAATGATGGCGGCGCTGTCTCCAGCAGAGGCTCAGTGAAATCGAATTCGCCGTGAAGATGCGGTGTACCCGCGGCTAGACGGAAAGACCCCGTGAACCTTTACTGCAGCTTGACATTGAACTTTGACCTTACTTGTGTAGGATAGGTGGGAGGCTTTGAAGTTGGAACGCTAGTTCCAATGGAGCCGTCCTTGAAATACCACCCTGGTAATGTTGAGGTTCTAACTCTGCCCCGTAATCCGGGGCGAGGACCATGTCTGGTGGGTAGTTTGACTGGGGCGGTCTCCTCCTAAAGAGTAACGGAGGAGTACGAAGGTGCGCTCAGCGTGGTCGGAAATCACGCGTAGAGTATAAAGGCAAAAGCGCGCTTAACTGCGAGACCCACAAGTCGAGCAGGTACGAAAGTAGGTCTTAGTGATCCGGTGGTTCTGTATGGAAGGGCCATCGCTCAACGGATAAAAGGTACTCTGGGGATAACAGGCTGATACCGCCCAAGAGTTCATATCGACGGCGGTGTTTGGCACCTCGATGTCGGCTCATCTCATCCTGGGGCTGAAGCAGGTCCCAAGGGTATGGCTGTTCGCCATTTAAAGAGGTACGCGAGCTGGGTTTAGAACGTCGTGAGACAGTTCGGTCCCTATCTACCGTGGGCGCTGGAAATTTGAGAGGATCTGCTCCTAGTACGAGAGGACCAGAGTGGACGAACCTCTGGTGTACCGGTTGTGACGCCAGTCGCATCGCCGGGTAGCTATGTTCGGAAGGGATAACCGCTGAAAGCATCTAAGCGGGAAGCCTACCTCAAGATAAGATTTCCCTAGGAATTTATTCCTCTAAAGAGCCGTTCGAGACTAGGACGTTGATAGGTTGGGTGTGGAAGCACGGTGACGTGTGAAGCTGACCAATACTAATTGCTCGTGAGGCTTGACTATACAACACCCAAGCAGTTGTATGTAAAGCTGATAATCGATTCATAAAAGATCAGTTAAACCTGATCTTGAACAAAGAACTTGATTTAGTGATTGCTAAGCAATAAACTTCGACTCAATAATCTAATCCGTTAATAACTCTTTGGACCGTAAGTAAGGCATACGATGAATACATCGTGAATAAGACCCGAAAGCACCACAACAGTTTGCTGGCGACAATAGCAAGAGTGAACCACCTGATCCCTTCCCGAACTCAGAAGTGAAACCTCTTAGCGCTGATGGTAGTGTGGCACTTGCCATGTGAGAGTAAGTCATCGCCAGCTTTTAAATATCAAACACCCC
>NZ_BKGB01000035.1:0-4482 GCF_008980925.1 Acinetobacter sp. TUM15071
TAAAAATATAAATATTTTGTCCATCTAGGAGGAATTACAGAATATTGCGATGAACAAGAAATGTTAAGTAATGCTTGGTACAGATATCAATCTTAAAGTATAGATCTTTTAATTCATGAACTTAGGTTTAGTTTTTTATTATTTTAGCAATAAGTTCAACAATAGACTACTCAAGCAACTAAAAAATTAAAAATATTCGATAAATTATGAAGTTAATTATTGGAAAGTATGAATAAAAAATATAAATTATTAAAAATAATAAGTCTTTAAACATCGAGGATTTTTGTGTCTTTAGAACCAGGTGGCTTTGCAGAAAAAATAGGAAATCGTTATGAATCTTCTTGGGTGACATTTCAGCTCTTAAGATTGTTAGATGAAAAAATTTCTTATGTTCAAGTTGAACCTGTTGGTCCAGATGAAGATGCTGTAGATGTTATTATTGGTAATCTGGATGGATCTAAAGAGCATCATCAATGCAAAATTGGAAATGTTTCTGATGGTGCTTGGTCTCTTTCTACTCTTCAATCTAAAGAACTTCTAACAAAGGGTTTTCAACACATTCTATCTGGTTCAAAGTCCTATAAGGTAGTTTCAAGAATTGGTTTTAGATTACTTGAAGATATCTGTGAAAGTGCTCGAAATAGTACAGGTTCAAGTTCTGATTTTTACAAATATCAAATCCAAAATATTAGTGAAGAACGACGTAAATTATTTAGTGAATTGTGTAAAAAATTAGAATTAAATCTATCAAAACCTGAAGATTTAGATAAAGCTCTTCACTTTCTAAAGTGTTTTGAAATACAGAAATTTAATGAAGATGATATAGATCATGAATTATGTATATTATTAGCTGAAAAATTAGTTTATCAGCCTCCTAACCATCTTGTTCATTTCCTTCAAAGTTACCCTGTTAAATGCGGTAAGTTAAGAACACGTATTACATCTCATACTCTTAAAGCAGATTTAGAAGCTCACCACTTTTCCTTTAAAACCTATCAGGGTGATCCTCATATATCCGATGTAATAGCAACGCTAAATGATGAATTTGATCGCTCAATCGAGCCTTATTTAATATCACAACAAAACATTCAACGTGCCGAGTTCAATACTACATTAGATACTGTTAATAATAGCCCAATCACAATAATTAAAGCTGATGCAGGGGTTGGCAAGAGTGCTTTCTTATTAGATTTGAAAAAACATTTTGTTCGATCTGGGACTATTGTTCTTCCTATTCGACTAGATAGACGAGTTCCTCAAAAAAATCTCGATCAATTTGGAAAAGATTTAGGATTTCCATATTCGCCCATTGCATGCTTAGAAAAATATGGACAGGGTCAAGAAATTATCATCTTGCTTGATCAATTAGATGCTCTTCGTTGGACTGCTCTTCACTCATCAAATGCATTAGATATATGCATTAAAATGGTTACAGAGATTCTTTTACTACGCCAATATAGCAATATCAATATAAAAATTATTATGGCAACAAGAAACTTTGAGCTTGAAGATGATGTGCGCCTAAGAAATTGGATCAGTGAACTCAATAGTGATGTCAAACAGATGGAATTAAAACTGTTTGAGCCAGATCAGATTAAGCCATATGTTAGCCAATTTGAAGACTATGATCAGTTGAGTAATGAGCAACAGAATATTTTAAAAATTCCTTTATGGCTAGGTATTTATATTGATCTAGCCAATGATTTAGGGTGCGCTCCTAAATTTACAACAAAATTAGATTTAATCAGATCTTTCATCGATGATAGATTTAAACAACTCACTGATAGTCATAGTATTTCTATAGCAAATAGTGAAAATTTCTTCAACGAAGTTATAAATTTGATGAATCAAGCTAACAAACTAAGTGTTTCATCAACTCAATTATCAATTGGCTCATCAGAAATTAAGAAAGCTATGATTTCTGTCGGATTACTTACTGAGCAAAATAGAGAAATTAGTTTTAGACATCAAGCAATCCATGATTATGCGATAGGAAAAAAGTTATATTCGCAAGGTCTTAGTTCTCCTGAAGATTTCTTACATGAATTAGGTCCAAAAAATCAACAAACCCTTTTAAAACGAGAGCATCTCAGATATGCACTCGCGATGTTATATGAAGCAGATGAAAGAGCTTTCTGTAATTGTATTGAAGCAGTTCTTTTTCATTCTGAGATTCGTTTCCACTTAAAATCATTGGTATTTAGTACATTACGGTATATAGAGAACTTTAAAGCTCCCCTTAAAAAGCTTATAAATAAGATCATTTCAGATCCTGATCTAGCACCTCATTTTATAAGATTAAGTTGTAGCGGTTGCCCTACACTCGTTCAATATCTTTCTGAAAATCATTATCTAAGTGATTGGTTAGATGAGAATAGTGATATGCAACCTAAAGCTCTAGAGCTTTTAAGCTCAGTTTCTGATAAAGCTCCAAACTTGTTGATCAATGAATTATCTAAGTTCGTGAATCAATCACCTGAGTGGAATCAAAAGATATACAACTGTTTATGTTGGAAAATTAGTGATGATTCAGAGGAATTATTTAATCTTCGCATTGAGCTAATTCAAAATGGAGTCAACAGTAACTATATTTTTTGGGATGACTTAACTAAAAAGTATCCGTTAAGAGCTTTGCATCTATTAAAGGTCATGTGTAATGAAGAATTATATACAAGACTAAGCTCAAGAGAAGAATGGTCTGATTACAACACAGAGTGTATTGAGAAACTTGCTGAAAGCCATTCACAAGATGTGCTAAGGATTTTTTTACCTTTTTTAGATCAGTATTTTTCTGAACCTCTAATTGAGGATTTTGATGCTTTTAAATGGTCTGAAGAATATGCTGTAAGAACATCGTTTGAAACTTTTATATACAAAGCCTTATTCACTCTCGTCATTAAAGCTTCTCAGAATATGGCTTTACAATCTACTGAACTTTTTCATTTATTAATCCCATTAAAAAATAATCCCAATCTAATATTTAATCGTATATATGCTAATGCTTTTTTAAATATTGAGATAGATCATGCTGATTTTGTAATTGAATGGCTGTTAGATAACTCAATCGATAAGTTCAAATTAGGAAATGATAACGAAGAACCTGTTTGGAAATTGGCTGGGAAACTAATTGAAAAATTTTCGCCTCATTGTAATCAAAAAAACTTTGAGGAACTTGAAAATACAATTTATTATTTTCCTCCTGATTATGAGTTAGAAGAAATTAGATGGCTCTTAGAAGCTACACGTATAAACCGCTACATACCTTATTGGGGTAAAACTCAATATTATTTACTGCCTAAATTAGATTTATCTCGTATTTCTAAAAAGTCTAAACAACTAATTACCATACTTAACCGTAAATATGAAAACTATACTGAAAATGATTTTTGTCATAATACCAACAGTATGGCAGGGTTTGTTAGATCTCCCATTAAAAATTTCCTTCAACTATCAGATAAAGCTTGGAAAAAATTAATACTGACAGATCCCAAAGAGTTTAAAGGCTTTAAATTTGATCAGGAAAGCACCGAATGTAGTATTCAGCAGTTTTCAAGTAATTTTAGAAGTGCTGTGAATGCTGAACCTAAACGTTTTGCAGAATTTGCTTTGACCTTACCGAAAAATATTCATCAAGATTATATTAATGCTTTATATGCAGGATTAAGTGAAAATAGTCTTGATCAAGTTCCAGAGCATCTAAAAGAACAATGGACCCCCTGTCCTATTGATTTGATTGAACAAGTTATCGATCATTTTTCATCTATAAATTATTCTAGAGCACTCCAAAAAATACTTTCTGGAAGAGTTAAATTACTATCTCCAAAATACTTAAAACTACTGGAAGATATTGCTTTATCAGCGGATGACCCATTACCAAATAAATTAAATATTCATAGAGGAGGTCAACCTAATCAAATAGATGAAATTTCAAGCCATGATTTATCTGGAAATACTTTTAACTGTACAAGAGGAAGCGCATATAAAGGATTGGCTGAAAAATTTTGGGATGATCAAGAATATGCTCTTTCTCACAAATATCTTATTGAAAATGCTTTAAATGATGAACATGCGGCTGTAAGAATGGCAACTGCTGATTTACTTCTACCCATGTATAATTATGAACGTAATTATGCTTTTCAAAAGTTTATAGAATTATGTCAAAAAGACATTAGAAATACCTTAAGTCATGGCTATTACTACTATTTCAATAATGCATTTAGTAGTGAATTTAAATTGTCATTTATAGCTCTTGTACAAATGATGGTGGGTTCTCCATATCAAGATGTTAGAAAAGAAGGTCATAAACAAGTTATTGCTCGATGGTTATTCAATGGTTTATTTGAAGAAGAGCTGAAACAAGGCCTCCAGTCCAAAAATAATGAAAGTCTTTTGGGTTATGCTTCAGTAATTAGCCAACTTCTTGGTGATGATACAAAAGGATATGATCACTCAAAAATGAAACAGACCTTTGAGATCTTAGTT
>NZ_BKGB01000036.1:0-3646 GCF_008980925.1 Acinetobacter sp. TUM15071
GTGGTGATGGTGGACCTCTTGGCGCAGTCACTGGCATTATCGGTGGTATAACTGGTGGCATCGGCGGCGGTGACGGTGGTCCTCTCGGTGCTGTAACAGGCATTATCGGTGGTCTTACTGGTGGCATTGGCGGTGGTGATGGCGGTCCTCTTGGTGCAGTAACAGACATTATCGGTGGCATTACTGGTGGCATCGGCGGTGGTGACGGTGGACCTCTGGGCGCAGTGACTGGAATCATTGGTGGTCTTACTGGCGGTATCGGTGGCGGTGATGGTGGCCCTCTCGGTGCTGTAACAGGTATTATCGGTGGAATCACTGGCGGTATCGGCGGTGGTGACGGTGGACCTCTGGGTGCAGTCACCGGCATTATCGGTGGTCTTACTGGCGGCATCGGTGGCGGTGATGGTGGCCCTCTTGGTGCAGTCACTGGCATTATCGGTGGTCTTACTGGTGGCATCGGTGGCGGTGATGGTGGTCCTCTTGGTTCAGTAACCGATATTATCGGTGGAATCACTGGCGGTATCGGTGGCGGTGATGGCGGTCCTCTTGGTGCAGTCACTGGCATTATCGGTGGTATAACTGGTGGCATCGGCGGCGGTGACGGTGGTCCTCTCGGTGCTGTAACAGGCATTATTGGTGGTCTTACTGGCGGCATCGGCGGTGGTGACGGTGGTCCTTTGGGCGCAGTCACAGGCATCATCGGTGGTATCACTGGTGGCATCGGCGGTGGTGATGGCGGCCCTCTTGGTTCAGTAACCGACATTCTCAGCGGCATTACGGGTGGTATTGGTGGTGGTGACGTGATTTCTGGCGTTGCTCAACCTATCCAAATTGTTGTTGGAAGTGGCAACCTCACACTCGATCTATTGCAAGATAATATGAGTAATATCTTCAGTAGCGAAAATGTGTTTGAAGGACTAACCAACCTTATTCATGTGAATAATGACAATGGTGGCAATAGTGTCGATAGCATTTTGAATGTCATCACAGGCACCGTTTCTTCGAGTACTTCTGGAATCGCAGTCGGAGAGCCTCATCCAAATGGTGGAAGCATTACAGATCTTATTTCAGTTTCTTCACCATTAACGAGTCTGACCGATCATCTATTTGGATCACTTCATCATTTCTAAAAGTTAAAAATTAGAAAAGCCACTTTAAGTAGTGGCTTTTCTCTACATATTCTTAGACCAGTACAAATCTGTTATCTCAAATTGAGATAACAGATTCTCGGCTATTAGTAAGTTTTGTTTAATAACAAGCGAATATACAAATAAAATATGCTAAAACCACTTAATTTTTACTTTTCGAAAACCAAAACAAATAACCACTTAATCAATTGATATAAAATAACTTTATCTATAAAAAACCGTATGGAAATATTTACTTTCAAACAAGTAACAAATCTTATAACTTTATCTATTTCTGTACCCTTATGACGCACGCACAAAGATTCAATTGCACTTTAATTATCTGATATAAAAGATGAATTTTCTCTATTCACTACCAAGCTTAAAATTCAATATCAATACAAGTGTAAATTTATTCAATAAAAAATATAAAGAAATGTATTTATATTCAATAATTTAAACATAAATTTAACAATAAATTATTGCGTTTTATAATATTGACAAAATAACTGCCGCATATAACACTAAAAAAGATTAATGTGATTTAAATCACAAAAAAATCATAGCAATTTAATAACTACATCAAAAACAACACAACTTTAAAAATATAGGTATCGTTATGCTTTTCAAAAGTCTTTTGTCACCCATTAAAAGTATTACTTCAAGCTTAGTTGATAGTAGTACATCTACATCACACGTTGGCGGTTCAATCCTTGCTCCTTTATCCTTGTCTACAATTACAAATATCGTTTCAACAAATACCGTAACTCATACGGTAAGCAATCTTACAGGTGGAGCAGCCAACAATCCTATAAGTTCAATTACTGGCATTCTGGGAAATGTAACAGGTAGTAGTAGCCCAATTTCTACAGTCACAAATATTTTAGGCGGTGTTACTGGTGGGGCAAGTGGTAATCCACTTGGTGCAGTAACAGGAATTCTTGGAGGAATTACGGGCGGAACCGAAGGTGGTCCGCTTGGTTCAGTCACAGGCATTATTGGTGGTATTACGGGTGGAACAAATGGTGGTCCACTTGGTGCAGTGACTGGAATCATTGGCGGTATCACGGGTGGAACTGAGGGCGGCCCACTTGGTGCAGTCACAGGAATTATCGGTGGTATTACGGGTGGAACAAATGGTGGTCCACTTGGTGCGGTAACTGGAATCATTGGCGGTATCACGGGTGGAACTGAGGGCGGCCCACTTGGTGCAGTCACGGGAATCATTGGCGGTATCACGGGTGGTATTGGCGGTGGTGAAGGTGGTCCTTTAGGCGCAGTGACTGGAATCATTGGTGGTATTACAGGTGGTGATTTAGGTAACAATCCCGTAACAGGCGTCATTCAAACTGGTATTGATGTCCTTCAAGGTGTGGAAAGCTTAAAAACTGAAATCATTAATACAGGAATTGATACTGTCGCAGGCACCATTATCAGTGCAGTTCACCAATCGGAACATCCTATTGGAGATCTAGCTCATTTAGGTACCCTCACCTTTGAAACTTCACGGGATACGGTAAATGGCACACTTGAAGCAATTTCTAATTTAGCAGGTGCGGATATCGGTGGTGCTGCGGGTTCTCTTACAGGTGTTGTAGGTACATTGATCAACAATGGCTCAACTGCTTCTGGTCTAGTTCAGCATATTGCTGGTGATCTCACTGACGCAGGTGGCATTATCGGCGGTATTACAGGTGGAATTGGTGGCGGTGAAGGTGGTCCTTTAGGCGCGATTACTGGCATTATCGGTGGGATCACTGGTGGTATTGGTGGTGGCGAAGGTGGTCCTTTAGGCGCGATCACGGGCATTATCGGTGGGATCACTGGCGGTATCGGCGGCGGTGAAGGCGGTCCATTAGGTGCAATCACTGGCATTATCGGCGGCATCACGGGCGGTATCAGCGGTGGTGAAGGCGGTCCTTTAGGCGCAATTACTGGCATTATCGGTGGGATTACTGGTGGTGACTTGGGCAACAATCCCGTAACAGGCGTCATTCAAACAGGTATTGATGTCCTTCAAGGTGTTGAAAGCCTAAAAACAGATATTATCAACACAGGTATCACTACGGTAGGTGGCGCAATTAGCGGTGTTCTTCCGGGCGTTCATCCAGTTACCGATCTCACCAATCTAGGTACCCTCACCTTTGAAACTTCGCGCGATACAGTAAACGGTACATTAGAAGCAATTTCTGATTTAGCGGGTGCGGATATCGGTGGTGCTGCGGGTTCTCTCACAGGTGTTGTCGGCACATTGATTAATAACGGTTCAACTGCTTCTGGTCTGGTTCAGCATATTGCTGGTGACCTCACTGATGTTGGTGGCCTCATCGGTGGTGTGACTGGTGGAATCGGTGGCGGTGAAGGCGGTCCTTTAGGTGCGATCACTGGCATTATCGGTGGTATCACTGGCGGAATCGGCGGCGGTGATGGCGGTCCTTTAGGTGCGATCACTGGCATTATCGGCGGCATTACTGGTGGAATCGGCGGTGGTGAAGGTGGTCCTTTAGGTGCGATCACTG
>NZ_BKGB01000037.1:0-1970 GCF_008980925.1 Acinetobacter sp. TUM15071
ATCATTCTCCAGTAATTTTAAAATAAATATGCCTTCTAGTTTCTTCTTTTTTTTTATCAAACTTAGAACACGATTGAACATCACAAGTAACCTCATGCTCTATTTAAAAACACTTTATCTAAAGCTCAATAAATAATGGCAATTAAAATAAATCCTAAGTATTTGAATATGTAATTATTATTTTTCTTTATCGTCAACCATTTAAATTTTTAGAAACAAAGATTGTAGTCTTAGTAAACCCTATAAGAATAAAAAAAACCCTAAATCGTTATGATTCAGGGCTTTGGAGTTCATGTAACTTCATAAAAAGTTATATGACTTTAATATCTTGGTAGGTATATCCAATACCTAACAAAACAATAAACATATAATATTTAACAATTTTAATAAAAATAACACACTATGATACACATAATGATACAAAATAAAGCATGGTAATTAATTTATTATTCTATTTTAACAGACTAGCCGTGTTACATCTAAATTTCTAACTGCGGCAAAGCCTTCACAATCTTCATGGTTTCGAGGCTGACTGTAATCACTCTCAAAAACAACTCAAGCGGATAAACTACATTACCCATTGTTTCAATTGCCCACTCGTTTGCATTATTGGTAATGCCACTATCTTTATGAGTAGAAACACTTTGTCGTTCCATTACCCACTCAAGTGCAGACTTCCCATTTACAACATATTCATAAGCTTCTAATGGAATGTTTCGAATCGTAATTTTTGAATTATAAACTACCGTTTCTTTCTCACCTTTTTTAGCAAATTTCATTTTTTCAACATAAAAATCATCATCTGATAACTGTTCATAGGCTATATTACCCGTGTCTAATTGTGCTGGATAAATTTCTACTTTTTCGTAATTCAAATGCCAGTATGCTAAATCACGACCTGCTTGACTGAATATCCAAAAGTCTTTAGCTTTTTTAACACATGGAATACGCGGCAATTCTTTAGTTAAATTATCTGCAAAACGTGTACGGTAATCCTCGCTATGAAGTAAACCATAGACATAGTAAAAAATGTCTTCTTTCGTAATAATTTCAGTAGGATAAGCTTTCTTAAAGTGTTCTAATCCAGTATCACTAATTCCATCTTTACGAACTAGCTTAGGCTGCTCTTTTTGCGTATTTACTTGATCATTATCCGTATGACTTTTAGCTTGTTCTGTAAATAAATCACCTTGTGATTTTCCAAATAACTCACCTTGATCTAATGTATTTTGACTCATTACTTGTTCCCCTCCGTTTCGTATAGGTACAAAGGAAAGCATTGTGCATCCCCTATCAGATGCAGATCTGGAATCATATCTGTCATTAACACTGAAAAGCCTTTGTTGCCTGTTATTGTCAAACATATTGCAAGATTCTGATTCATTTGCTGCTCCCTTCTTCCTCGCTGTCTGTTTCGTAGAGATAGAGTGGGAAGCACTGCCCATTGGCTTGAAGTTGTACGTCTGGAATAATGTCCGCCATAATAACGGAGAAGCCCCTGTTCGCCATTGTGGATATACAGATAACAAGGTTTTGAGGTTGATCCGATTGGTGTTTTTGGTGTATAATGTTGCGTTGCGTTGCGTTGCGTTGCTCAAGGATTCACCAACTTCAACTTCGCTAGTCTCTTCATACAGAGATAACGGGAAACATTGCCCCTTTGCCACCATTTCCAAATCAGAGATTTTATCCGTAATCAGAGCTGAAAAATCCTTTGTTGCTCCTTTTCCTGTAACTGATATAACTTTATTAATATCACCGCTACATGGAAAAATTTTAGGGATTTGGCCTACGCGATGAGTTAACCCGCCACCAAAATATGTCCACTGTTTACTAAATGGCCTATACATACTCAGTTTATAAAGTTCAGAATTGTGCTTAATTTCAACATTATCTTCTAAGCTTTTCTTTAGGCTGGAAGTCCAACTAATCTTTTCAGGATTATTATCAACAAATTTATCTACCCCTTC
>NZ_BKGB01000038.1:0-1394 GCF_008980925.1 Acinetobacter sp. TUM15071
AAGTTAACGCCATTGACGTTCACGGTCACCACATCACCAACCGTGTATTCACCTGTAACGGTACCGCTGATGGTTTGGTTCGCACCTGCTTCAGTTGAGTCAACCACACCATCGCCCGCAATTGGGTTAATGCTGATTGTCGTGGTGCTGTTGTCTGGTGGGGTGATATCAACGCTATACACTTGCGTATCAGTGATGTTGCTGCTGTTGCCTGCTGCATCGGTGAAGGTTGCTGTTGCATCAATGGTTTTATCACCATCGGCCAACAGGTCACTGCCCGCAACACTTGCACTCCACGTACCTGCAACCGTATTCACAATCGCTGTGTAGCTCACACCGTTGATCAACAAGGTCACAACAGTCGTTGCTGCATCCGTTGGGATACCGGTCAAGGTACCTGTGATCGTCACATTGCCTGCACCCTCAGTGGCATTCACCACGTTGTCTGCAGTCACTGCATCGATGTTCAGTACCGCACCCGCTGGGTTCGGTGGTAGGCTGTCCACCACTTCACTGCCTGGTAATGATGGGTTGCCTGCTGGGTCAGTGGCAATCGCTGTCACCGTACTGCCATCTGGCAAGTTACCTGGGTTTGGTGTGGTCCATACCCCTGTGGTTGGATCTGTTGGTACTTGAACCGTCGTACCATTCGGGAAGGTCACCGTTACGGTTGAACCTGGTTCTGCTGTACCGGTAATTGGATCTGTGCCATTGATTGGATCAATGTCTGGGGCATTCGGTGCAGTCACATCTACGGTATACACTTGCGTATCTGTGATGTTGCTGCTGTTACCCGCGGTATCGGTGAAGGTTGCTGTTGCATCAATGGTTTTATCACCATCCGCCAACAGGTCACTACCTGCAACACTCGCGCTCCAGTTGCCTGTTGCTGGATCAACGGTCGCTGTATAGGTCACGCCATTGATCAACAAGGTCACAGCACTGGTCGCTGCATCAGCAGGGATACCCGTCAAGGTACCTGTGATGGTTACATTGCCACCTGACTCTGCTGCATTCAATACGTTGTCTGCAGTCACTGCATCGATGTTGAGTACCGCACCCGCTGGGTTCGGTGGTAGGCTGTCCACCACTTCACTGCCTGGTAATGATGGGTTGCCTGCTGGGTCAGTGGCAATCGCTGTCACCGTACTGCCATCTGGCAAGTTACCTGGGTTTGGTGTGGTCCATACCCCTGTGGTTGGATCTGTTGGTACTTGAACGCTGGTACCATTCGGGAAGGTCACCGTTACGGTTGAACCTGGTTCTGCTGTACCGGTAATTGGATCAGTGCCATTGATTGGATCAATGTCTGGGGCATTCGGTGCAGTCACATCAACGGTATACACTTGCGTATCTGTGATGTTGCTGCTGTTACCCGCGGTATCGGTGAAGGT
>NZ_BKGB01000039.1:0-1179 GCF_008980925.1 Acinetobacter sp. TUM15071
TTATGCAGTTACTTTAGCAACAACACCAGCGCCTACAGTACGACCACCTTCACGGATCGCAAAACGTAGACCTGGGTCCATTGCGATCGGGTGAATTAATTCTACTGACATCTCAACGTTGTCACCAGGCATTACCATTTCTACGCCATCTTGTAGTTTGATCGCGCCAGTTACGTCAGTTGTACGGAAGTAGAACTGTGGACGGTAACCGTTAAGGAATGGAGTATGACGACCACCTTCTTCTTTAGAAAGTACGTATACTTCTGCATCGAATTTAGTGTGCGGCTTGATTGTACCTGGCTTAGCAAGCACTTGACCACGTTGTACGTCTTCACGCTTAGTACCACGAAGAAGAACACCACAGTTCTCGCCTGCACGACCTTCGTCAAGCAATTTACGGAACATTTCTACGCCAGTTACAGTTGTCTTAACCGTATCTTTGATACCTACGATTTCAACTTCTTCACCAACTTTTACGATACCAGCTTCTACACGACCAGTTACTACTGTACCACGGCCTGAGATAGAGAATACGTCTTCGATTGGCATCAAGAATGCTTTGTCGATAGCACGTTCTGGTTCTGGAATGTAAGAATCAAGTGCAGCAACTAAATCAATTACAGCTTTCTCGCCATAAGGACCATCGTTACCGTTTAATGCTTGAAGAGCTGAACCACGGATGATTGGAGTGTCATCACCTGGGAAGTCATAAGTAGAAAGAAGTTCACGAACTTCCATTTCTACTAATTCAAGTAATTCTTCATCATCAACAAGGTCACACTTGTTCAAGAATACGATGATGTAAGGTACACCAACCTGACGTGAAAGAAGGATGTGTTCACGAGTTTGTGGCATTGGACCATCAGTCGCAGCACATACAAGGATCGCGCCGTCCATCTGAGCAGCACCAGTAATCATGTTTTTAACATAATCGGCGTGGCCCGGGCAGTCTACGTGAGCGTAGTGACGGATTGGAGAATCGTATTCTACGTGTGAAGTATTAATTGTAATACCACGTGCTTTTTCTTCAGGAGCTGAGTCGATTTGTGAGTAATCTTTCGCTTCACCGCCGTAAGTTTTTGCACAGATAGTTGCAATCGCAGCAGTTAAAGTTGTTTTACCATGGTCAACGTGACCAATTGTACCCACGTTTACGTGTGGTTTATTACGTTCAAACTT
>NZ_BKGB01000040.1:0-758 GCF_008980925.1 Acinetobacter sp. TUM15071
CTGTCAAACTTCGCATCTTTCAACAATTCAATCTTGATGCCATCTTCTGTGGTACGTGTAATCACGTTCTCACCGCTGGTTTTGTCTTCTGCTGTTGCAGCATCAGCTCCACCGACGATATTTAACTTATCACCCAACTTACGATGAACATCAGCACCTGCATTACCTGCAAAGTTCAGGCCTTTGTTTTCCAACTCAGTCTTGGTGTTATCAATCTTGGTATTCAGTTCTGTTTTGGTGTTATTGATCGTGTTGTTTAACTCAGTTTTGGTATCTGTGATCTGAGTCGTTAACTGATCTTTAGTATCCGTGATTTGGTTACCCAAGTCTTTCTTCGCGTCATCTAACTTGTTGTTGGTATCTGTGATCTTGCCATCTAAACCATCTTTAACATTAGTTAACTGGTCAACATTGACTGCATCTTTACCATCTTTACCATCAGCAACATTGCTAATGACCTTGTTACCTGCATTGATGCCATCTTTAGTGATGCTTGGACCATCTTTGATGGTTAAGCCATTGTTGTTCAATACAGTGTCGCCAGTGGTAATGCTGTCGAACTTCGCATCTTTCAACAATTCAATCTTGATGCCATCTGCTGTAGTACGTGTAATCACGTTCTCTCCGCTGGTTTTGTCTTCTGCAGTATTCGCATCAGCTCCACCAACGATATTTAACTTGTCACCCAACTTACGATGGACATCACCGCCGGCATTACCTGCAAAGTTCAGACCTTTGTTTTCCAACTCAGTCTTGGT
>NZ_BKGB01000041.1:0-751 GCF_008980925.1 Acinetobacter sp. TUM15071
GCATCAATGGTTTTATCACCATCCGCCAACAAGTCACTACCTGCAACACTCGCGCTCCAGTTGCCTGTTGCTGGATCAACGGTCGCTGTATAGGTCACGCCATTGATCAACAAGGTCACAGCACTGGTCGCTGCATCAGCAGGAACACCAGTCAAGGTACCTGTGATGGTTACATTGCCACCTGACTCTGCCGCATTCAATACGTTGTCAGCTGTCACAGCCGCAATCGTTAACACCGCACCCGCTGGGTTCGGTGGCGTAATATCCACGGTATAACTGTGGTCAGTGCTCACAGGTCCGACACCGGTTACATTCACGGTGACGTTGATGGTGCTGTCTGCATCGGCACTCAAGTCGCTACCTGGAACGCTCACGCTCCACGTACCACCTGCCTGTACTGTGGTGTTGTACACCGTACCATTCACATTCACAGTCACTGCATCACCCACCGTGAAGCTGCCCACCACTGAACCACTCACGGTTTGGGTTGCGCCTGCTTCAACAGCATTGATGATGTTGTCACCCGTAATTGGATTGACCACCACCACTGGTGTGGTGATGTCGACTGTGTAGCTCGCATCCGCAGTGGCGTTGCCCACGTTGCCTGCTGCATCGGTTGCTGCAATGCTGACGTTAATCACTTTGTCAGCATCAAGTACCAATTGCCCGCCGGCAACCGTCACAGCCCAGGTACCACCCGCTTGTACGGTGGTGGTTAAGTTAACGCCATTGACGTTCACGGTCACCACAT
>NZ_BKGB01000042.1:0-707 GCF_008980925.1 Acinetobacter sp. TUM15071
ACATCACACCGCCGGTGGGTGTACTTGATGATGTGTTGACGAATGACAGTACACCAGCACTCACTGGTACAGTGAACGATCCGACAGCAACAGTGGTTGTCAATGTGGATGGTGTTGACTATCCGGCAGTGAACAATGGTGACGGCACCTGGACGCTTGCAGACAATACACTTCCTGCGTTAACTGATGGTCCACACACCATTACCGTGACTGCAACAGATGCAGCAGGCAATGCAGGTACAGATACAGCAGTGGTAACAATTGATACCACCGCACCAAATGCACCGGTACTTGATCCAATCAATGCGACTGACCCAGTGAGCGGTAGAGCAGAAGCGGGTTCAACAGTGACAGTCAGCTTCCCTGACGGCACCACTGCAACAGTCGTGGCAGGCACAGATGGCAGCTGGTCAGTACCAAACCCGGGTAACCTGGTGGATGGCGATACCGTGACTGCAACAGCAACTGACCCTGCAGGCAATATCTCATTGCCAGGTACAGGCACAGTCTCTGCCGACATTACACCGCCAGTGGTTGTACTTGATGATGTGTTGACTAACGACAGTACACCTGCACTCACTGGTACAGTGAACGATCCGACAGCCACTGTGGTTGTCAATGTGGATGGTGTTGACTATCCGGCAGTGAACAATGGTGACGGCACCTGGACGCTTGCAGACAATACACTTCCTGCGTTAACTGATGGT
>NZ_BKGB01000043.1:0-633 GCF_008980925.1 Acinetobacter sp. TUM15071
AGAACTACTTTCAGATTTAGCAAATAGCCTAAGCGGTCGAGTGTATCAATACACTTCGAAGCAGCGTTTAACTTTGCATTTAGCGGCTGTGTTTGCTTGTAACTTTAGTAACTATTGTTTTGATATGGCAAAGCAGGTTGTAGATAAAGAGCAGGTCGACTTTAGTTTGCTCTATCCTTTAATTTTGGAAACAGCAAAAAAAGCGACTGAAAATGATCCAAAGCAAATGCAAACTGGGCCTGCGGTAAGGGGAGATCAGAATATCTTGGCAATGCATCAAGACTTATTGGCTCAAGCAAATCGAGATGATTTAAAACAGGTCTATCAACTTTTAAGTGATGGCATCGTGAAGCGCCATCACTCGGACTAAAGCTTGCTTAAAATTAAGGTTCGCCGTTATTGCCCCATTTTAAGAAACCAGCACGTTGATTTAACCGTTCAAAATATTGGTCGACATGCTTAAGCGTTGGATGGTCAAAAGGAGTGGCCTTCCAGCGTTGTACAGACAGACCAATTGGAATATCGGCCAAGCTAAATTGTGAACCAGCAACATAGGCCTGAGTTTTTTCAAGTTGTTGATCGAGAATCTGTATATGATGATTCCAGTCATCAATACCTTGTTGTAATAAGTTT
>NZ_BKGB01000044.1:0-628 GCF_008980925.1 Acinetobacter sp. TUM15071
CAATAGCAACAATGCAAAGTAATACCGCCATATAACGACGCCCTGACCAATTTATTTTTTGATGAATTCGTTGAAAAATACGCATAAAAAAGACCTAACTTGATGCTTTCAAATTAGGTCTTTTGGATTGATTTTTCAAGTTTAGTTTCGTGTTAAAGCCTTAGAAACTAAAATCAACACCTACAGTAAAATTACGTCCAACTTGTGGAATATTTGATAAGAATGAAGCATGTTGATAAACCGTGTCATCTAACAAGTTATTTGCTTTCATATAAACACGGTAATCAGTTTTTGCACCATATTGTCCAGAATATGCCACCCCAAGATTGAGCATGTTATAGCCTTCAGTTTCGGTCTCGTAAGCTGCAATCTTATCTTGGTTAAAGACATGGTAGTACTCGGCAGAACCACTAAAACCATCACCAAAATCTGCATCGACTTTAGTACCTAAACGTCCTGCTGGAATACGTGGAGCATTACCTTATGCATCAATTTTACCGCGCACATAATCACCAAAAGCACTGATCTTGTACATTGGGGTAATTTGATAACCAATTTCACCCTCTGCAACATAGAAGTGTGCTTTATCTTGAGTATATCGAACTAAACGGAAATCTTTATAACGGTC
>NZ_BKGB01000045.1:0-608 GCF_008980925.1 Acinetobacter sp. TUM15071
TGCATTGTCATCATTTTTAATTTCTGCAATATAGCCAATCAAATCTTTAAGATGGATTTGCCCATTTTGATATGCTGTTTTCCAGTCTTGAATTGTCCATAAATTTTTCAACACGCTACTCCTCATTTAGTCATTTTGCTGTATTGGCGGCCTGACGGCATCCATCAGTTCTAAATGCCCTTTGATTACCCCTTTCAGCACAATAAATTGCTGGCTAATTTGTCTGAGCTCAGAACTCGCGCCCTGCATTAACCTGACTTGCAATATCTTTTGTTGGTCGAGCTGGATATGAAGTGAGCTAATCACCTGTGCTAAAAACTGTTGCTGTAAATCGATCAATTGATTACGCAAGGTCATTTGGCTTGCGTCATAAAGCAGCGTTAAGGTGCCCACCATGACTTCATTGGCCTGTGCTTGCTCTGCAATTAAGTGTTTATTAATCATGTCGACAATAGCTTTCGAGCGACTTTCATAGTTCTGCTCGACAATTTTTTGATCGAGTGCATTAAGTGTCGTTTCAGGTACGGTAATACTGATCCGAGCCAACTTTTGTTTTGCCACAGTCTTATCCTTTTGTTTTAGGCAGCTGATTGTTTTGCTTGATATAT
>NZ_BKGB01000046.1:0-587 GCF_008980925.1 Acinetobacter sp. TUM15071
ATGCTGACGTTAATCACTTTGTCAGCATCAAGTACCAATTGCCCGCCGGCAACCGTCACAGCCCAGGTACCACCCGCTTGTACGGTGGTGGTTAAGTTAACGCCATTGACGTTCACGGTCACCACATCACCAACCGTGTATTCACCTGTAACGGTACCGCTGATGGTTTGGTTCGCACCTGCTTCAGTTGAGTCAACTACACCATCGCCCGCAATTGGGTTAATGCTGATTGTGGTGGTGCTGTTGTCTGGTGGGGTGATATCAACGCTATACACTTGCGTATCAGTGATGTTGCTGCTGTTGCCTGCTGCATCGGTGAAGGTTGCTGTTGCATCAATAGTCTTATCTGCATCCGCCAATAAGTCACTGCCTGCAACACTTGCACTCCACGTACCTGCAACCGTATTCACGATCGCTGTGTAGCTCACACCGTTGATCACCAAGCTCACAACAGTCGTTGCTGCATCCGTTGGGATACCGGTCAAGGTACCTGTGATCGTCACATTGCCTGCACCCTCAGTGGCATTCACCACATTGTCTGCAGTCACTGCATCGATGTTCAGTACCGCACCCGCTGGGTTCGGTGG
>NZ_BKGB01000047.1:0-545 GCF_008980925.1 Acinetobacter sp. TUM15071
ATATAGAATTCATATAAGAGCTGATTTCTATGCAGGTGGTGATGCTGAAATTGACAAGACATGATGTGTGCTGAGAAAACAGGAGGTTTTAACTTGGTAAACTATAGACACTCATCAGGAGTTTACCATGAGCAAGAAACAGAAGACTTACACCGCAGAATTTAAAGTTGAAGCAATAAAATTGATTGAAGCCAATCAAGGCAATGTATCGGAAACAGCCAGACAACTTGGCATTCCAATGCAAACTCTTTCAAATTGGAATAATAAAGCAAAGACTGGCACCATAGCAGGCACTAAACAATATTCACCTGATCTAAATGCCTTACTCGAAGAAAATAAAAAGCTCAAACAACAGCTCAAAACAGCTGAAATGGAACGTGAATTGCTAAAAAAGGCAGCAGCGTACTTTGCGAAAGAAAGTCAGTAAGGTACGCCTATATGAAACAGCAAAGATATTTATTCCCGATTAGCTTTATGGCTAGATTACTTCACGTTTCAGTGTCACGATTTTATGATTGGCTAAAACGAGGCATGAATAAAAGATT
>NZ_BKGB01000048.1:0-513 GCF_008980925.1 Acinetobacter sp. TUM15071
ATCAATCACTAAAAATTCAATTTGATCGAGCCAGACTTCTTTTTGTTCTACAAAATCGATTAAACGCCCAGGTGTAGCTACCATGATATCGACAAAATTAGCATCAAGTTGCTTCTTCTGCTTATCGAAATCAACACCACCTAATAGGGTCACTAAATGTAAATTAGAGAATTTTGTGAGAAATTTCGCATCACTTTCAATTTGCAATGCCAACTCACGAGTAGGCGCCAAGATTAAAGCACGAGGCTCGCCACGGAAGCGTTGCTCTTGAATCGGATTATTGAGTAAATCATTAATTACACTAATCAGAAAGGCAGCTGTCTTACCTGTTCCTGTTTGTGCTCGCCCAATTGCATCATGCCCGGCTAATGTATATTTTAAAACCTTTTGCTGAATTGGGGTCATTTGCGTAAACCCTAAAGCATCAATCGCCTTTTTAAGTTGCGGATGTAAATTCAAGGTTTCAAAACCAGATGTCATAAATACGCGCTCTAACAAACAATCTCTCGAATG
>NZ_BKGB01000049.1:0-504 GCF_008980925.1 Acinetobacter sp. TUM15071
ACGAAACGCAGTTTGTACGCCCGGAATAAGAATTAAGAGCGCTAATACATCCGATACCAAACCTGGCAACATTAATAAAAAACCAGCAAAAGCATAAGCTAATTTTTTAGTCACAGTCGGATCATTACCCAATTGTCCAGTCATCTGCATTTGTTGTAATTGCGGCATAATACCAGCCGTACTATTACGAATAAGCGTTAGACCAATAAAGAAAGCAATAATGAACCAGAAAAACACATACCATCCACTGATGAACTGTGCTACGCCAATCCATACGGCAATTTCAACAATCGCGCCCAGAACCACAATAAGAAGTAAATTCATGTAAAACTTTATCTATCTCAAAAAGAAAATTCATTGCAGTTGTTACTACTTAACTAAACTCATCCATTTTTCATTTGAAATCATGGATTAAATTTAGTTGTAAAGCTTAGACAATGTTTTTGTTGTAACCTAAAATCATAGCTAAACTAAGGTTCTGCAATACTATAAATAAGACTGATT
>NZ_BKGB01000050.1:0-498 GCF_008980925.1 Acinetobacter sp. TUM15071
AATACCATCGTAATTTAGACGTTTGAAAGATACACGACACATGAGCTGATCAAGCATAGTGGCACCCCACATGTCTTTATCAGTCAATTTATCTTGTGGCGCCAAGTTCAAGTCAGAGAATGGCTGAGTTTTTGAATAGAACTCACCTTTAGTTTGTGGTCCACGTTTAACTGTTTGTGGAACTGGTTTCTCAGTTACAGGGACAATCGGTTGACCATTACGGCGATCAAGCACAAAGGCATTACCTGTTTTCGTCAATACATAGATTGCAGGAACAGTTTGGCCAGCTTTGTTTTTGATATCAGCTAAAGATGGTTGAGATGGTACGTCCATATCCCATAAATCGTGATGGGTTGTCTGGAAGTTCCACACTAATTTACCAGTAGAAGCATTAATCGCTAACATTGAGTTTGCATAACGCTCTTTCAGCTCGGTACGGTCACCACCCCAGATATCTGGTGTACCTACACCTGTTGGTACATAAACGATGTCAAGTTT
>NZ_BKGB01000051.1:0-494 GCF_008980925.1 Acinetobacter sp. TUM15071
AGGCTGCTCCCCTAATCCCCATGCTTTTCTTACAGTATCCGCACATGCTTCAGGGTATGAGTATTCAAGATAATAATTAACTTCATTGTCAGTAGCCTCATCTATTGATTCATTAGTAATAGCATTTGAGAAATCACTTCTTAATTCATGTAGATCAGGAACATTAGGGAGGGGCAACTCAAAGTTCTGATCAATCCAATCACTGATCATTTCAGCTAAAATAGTTTGGCTAATTGCCATATCTCTTTTTTTAGCTGTCATTTTAGTAAGAGCCCTAAAACTGACAGATTCAGCATGAATTTTTTCTACGTCGCTTCCATAAAAGAAACTAAGAGGAAAATCGAGAATCTCAGCGGCTTTTTCTAAAATTCTCTCATCAATTTCTTGATTGTTGTACCAGTTTGAGACAGTTCTATCGGTTACGTCTAATCGATGAGCCAAATCTCTCTTAGTCAAACCACGACGTTGACGAGCGAGATCGAAACGACCCATAT
>NZ_BKGB01000052.1:0-493 GCF_008980925.1 Acinetobacter sp. TUM15071
ATGGTCCTTATGCATCAACTGAAGAGGCATTTAAGCGCCGTGCTCGTACACCAGAAGAATTTGCTATGGTTGTTGGTTACGATCTTGCAGATGCATTGGTTGCAGGCCGATTAGAGTACAGTTTAGCTTCTTTAAAAGCTGCTATTTCTAGTAATCCCGATATGGTTGCGAAAGGAAGTATCGTTGTTGATGGCCGCAAAGCATTAACTCGTGGTATGCGAAAGTTTGGTGATAAGTTTGGCCGAATTGGCTTATGGGTGATGAACTCAGATACATATTTCGATATTGTCGATGATGCTATCACTAAGCAAATTTACGGTGAATCTGAAATCGTTATCTATGGTGGTTTACCAGGAACCTTAGGAAAGCCGGTATTGGTGACGGATGCTGTAGGTGATAACGATGCTTTTGGTTTGCAGTATGGTGCTGTAACTGTAACTGAATCACAAGTACCGGGCTTCCGAGCTTATGACATCAATGATGAAGAAAACTT
>NZ_BKGB01000053.1:0-491 GCF_008980925.1 Acinetobacter sp. TUM15071
GAAGTAATTGAAGACAGTGAAACCAAGCGTATTGAGCGCCATCGCCAACCATTAGGTGTAGTGGCTTCAATTACTCCTTGGAACTGGCCATTGATGATTGCGGTTTGGCATATCATGCCTGCATTGCGTGCAGGTAACGTTGTCATTAGTAAACCTTCTGAATACACCCCACTATCGACTTTACGTTTATGTGAAATCATTCAGCAAGAAGTTCCTGCTGGCGTAATTTCAATTGTAGTTGGTGCTGGTGAGATTGGTGAAGCATTATCTTCTCACCCTGATGTACAAAAAGTCGTGTTTACGGGATCAACTCGAACAGGTCAGCACATTATGGCTGGGGCAGCTCAGCACCTAAAACACTTAACTTTAGAGTTGGGTGGTAATGATGCTGGTATTGTATTGCCTGATGCAAATATCGATGAAATTGCAGCCAAGATTTTTAATATGGCGTTCTTAAACGCTGGTCAAACATGTGCAGCCTTAAAGCGTCT
>NZ_BKGB01000054.1:0-483 GCF_008980925.1 Acinetobacter sp. TUM15071
CTGCATCCGTTGGGATACCGGTCAAGGTACCTGTGATCGTCACATTGCCTGCACCCTCAGTGGCATTCACCACATTGTCTGCAGTCACTGCATCGATGTTCAGTACCGCACCCGCTGGGTTCGGTGGTAGGCTGTCCACCACTTCACTGCCTGGTAAGGATGGGTTGCCTGCTGGGTCAGTGGCAATCGCTGTCACAGTACTGCCATCTGGCAAGTTACCTGGGTTTGGTGTAGTCCATACCCCTGTGGTTGGATCTGTTGGTACTTGAACGCTGGTACCATTCGGGAAGGTCACCGTTACGGTTGAACCCGGTTCTGCTGTACCGGTAATTGGATCTGTGCCATTGATTGGATCAATGTCTGGGGCATTCGGTGCAGTCACATCTACGGTATACACTTGGGTATCTGTGATGTTGCTGCTGTTACCCGCGGTATCGGTGAAGGTTGCTGTTGCATCAATGGTTTTATCACCATCCGCCAACA
>NZ_BKGB01000055.1:0-475 GCF_008980925.1 Acinetobacter sp. TUM15071
TTTTGATTATGTTGCCATTCACCCGTTAAGTAACACCAACAGAAGCTTATAGCTAACACCGCAATCAATTTTTTCACTCGTCTAGGGTCTGTCAAGCGCGTATTTTCAAGATTAAACCCGCGTCCTTTGAGACAACTGAATAAGGTTTCAATTTCCCAGCGTAATGCATAATCCTGAATAGCATTGGCATTAAACTGAGGAGAAACGACGAGTAAAAGCTCTCCATTTTCTAACTGTAGTGCACTTATATATAGTTTCACCCGACCAACCAAAATCCGTCGTTTACGACATTCAATTTGACCAACTTTAAGATGGCGAAATAAATCACTAATTTTATGATTCTTTCCTAAATGATTGGTGACAATGAAGTTTTTTTAACACGAATGCAGAAGTTGATGTCTTGTTCAATTAACCATGTAAACCACTGCTCACCGATAAACTCTCTGTCTGCGAACACATTCACAATACGGTCTTT
>NZ_BKGB01000056.1:0-470 GCF_008980925.1 Acinetobacter sp. TUM15071
AATCGCCTTGAGGAAGTACTGCCTCACCTTTTCCTGCTCCTCCAGCGTAAGTTTGGATACATTGATCAAGGAGATCCCTTCCTGGTGCAATTCGGGAAGAATCGTTTGAATAAAATGCTGTTCCTGATCCCCATGGAACCGTTGGCACTCCTTCATCAACTTTTCCTTGAACGGCTCCTCTCGAAGTCCGGAATAGTCCACTCGCTCCTTTTCGTAATCCAGGTAATTGTAAAGAGAGCCTACCCGAATCATAAAAAATTCATCCATGTTGGATGCGGTAATGGCTAGAAATTTGAGCTTTTCGAAGATGGAGCGGAAGGATTTTTTGGATTGATCCAACACACGCTCGTTAAATTTTACCCAGCTCAAATCTCTGCTGATCAGGTCACTTTTTTGGATGATCGACTCGTACTTATCTCCTACTGAAAGTTTCATAGTGTTGGAATTTCAACGTGATTTTACGTTAATCT
>NZ_BKGB01000057.1:0-468 GCF_008980925.1 Acinetobacter sp. TUM15071
CTTTGTGCCTTGGCATTTTTGGCTTTTTCAAGTGTACTCGCTGACAAAATCACTTGATGGCCTTGACTCGCAAAATATTCAGCAATGACATTACCGAGTCCAGAAGCAGCACCTGTCACTAAAACAACCTGTTTCATGTTACCGCTCCTAAAGAATGTAGCTAATACCAGCTAAGGTATCGGTTGAGTTAACCAAGTTAATGATTTTACGGTTAATCTTGAAACCAGTATCAGCATCACGAGTTAGATGGTACGTAATATCGGCTGTGTAATGCTTGAGGTTTTCTTTACGGAATTCACGTAAGTTGTGAGCACAGCGTAAAACGATTTCATCATCTTGGTCTTGAATAACACGTACACGAGAAACACTACGTACCGTATTTGCTTTAGGCGCTGTAGAAATTGCTTCACCATTTTCAAGACGCTGTACACGTAAAGTACGCATATGATTATCGTCATAGGCATAATT
>NZ_BKGB01000058.1:0-467 GCF_008980925.1 Acinetobacter sp. TUM15071
ATATCTTGCGAAGCTTGCAAAATAATATTTTCAGGTGTCGTCAAGGCAATCCCATTTGGCGATGCTAATAACATCAGCGCTTGTCTAAAAATTTTGCCTTGTTCTTGCTGTTTAGTATCGGAACTACTTTCTAAACCTTGGGTATAACCTTCCATAAAGCCTTGCAAAGAACTTAATGCTTTAGAAGGTGATACTTCCAATTTACTGCCTTTACTAAACGTTCCACATACACTCATCATGTCAAAGTCTTTAGTCTCAACATTGGCTAAGACTTTTCCGACTTCTTGGATACTTTCAAATGGATTTTTATGAATGCGGTCTTTAATGCTGGCAAGTTTACCTTTAACGATGTCGGCACCATGTTCTTCAACGTTTTCGATGAACGCTTTTAAATTTTCTACCGCATCTTTGGCATCACTAAAGAAAGAATTAAATTCGTCTACAACGCCTTTTGCATTTCCCCCTAA
>NZ_BKGB01000059.1:0-463 GCF_008980925.1 Acinetobacter sp. TUM15071
ATGGTGTCATCTGTAAAGTTAAACAATTCATATCGCTCGGCAAACTCTGGGTGAGCTTCTTTATGCTGATTAATAATGGTTCTTAACATGGTCCAGAATTTGATTTCATCGAAGTCATAATGTTCATTTAAGAAAATCGCTAACTCAGCCAGATTTACAAACCAAAGCGCATCTTGAGTAAAGTCTCTTAACTCATTTGGAGAATGGGTTTCCAAGAACGAGTTTGGGTTAATCTTGGCATGTTCTTTTGGTGCATCTTGTAAGTTAGGTAAAAGCTCGGGCTCACGTAAAAGATGACGACTAAAACGAATTCCATCATGGAAATCTTTCAAAGCCGCTTTAACGGGTAAGCCATTTTTATGAATTAGTACCATGTTTTGTGCATGTGATTCTAAAGCGAGGCCGTGACACCACAAAATATGCATGATGGGTAAATAAGCATTGCTGAGTAATTTTTCTAACC
>NZ_BKGB01000060.1:0-459 GCF_008980925.1 Acinetobacter sp. TUM15071
AAATGACAGAACCCGGTTTCATCTTGGCAACAGTTTCAGCTTTAATTAAACGTGGTGCATCACGACCTGGTAACAATGCAGTAGTAATCACGATGTCAGCATTAGAAACAGCTTTATCTACAATCGCAGCTTGGTCTTTGATGTATTGCTCACCCGGCATCCATCCATAACCATTTTTAGCGGCATCTGCTGCACGTTGTTGCTCTTCTTCAGACATTGGGACGTCTAACCACTTGCCACCTAAAGACTCAACTTGATCTTTAGCTGTAGGACGTAAGTCTGTCGCTTCAACAATTGCACCTAAACGTTTTGCAGTTGCAATCGCTTGAAGACCAGCAACCCCAACACCCATGATCACAACACGCGCAGGCTTTACAGTACCCGCAGCAGTCATAAGCATTGGGAACATGCGTTGATATTCAGCAGCAGCAAGTAAAACTGACTTATAACCAGCTAAGT
>NZ_BKGB01000061.1:0-458 GCF_008980925.1 Acinetobacter sp. TUM15071
ATTCTTATCATACAAATTTAATAAAAAGGATTAAGGGGAAATAAGGACATTGAAATATCAGTTAGGGCCAGCCTTTATAGTGATTGTTAGACAATTAAGTATAAAAAAAGCGCTCTAAAAAGAGCGCTTTTTTTCACTGAAAGTGATTATGCAGTTACTTTTGCAACAACACCAGCACCTACAGTACGACCACCTTCACGGATCGCAAAACGTAGACCTGGGTCCATTGCGATTGGGTGGATTAATTCTACTGACATTTCAACGTTGTCGCCTGGCATAACCATTTCAACGCCGTCTTGTAATTGGATTGCACCAGTTACGTCAGTTGTACGGAAGTAGAACTGTGGACGGTAACCATTTAAGAATGGAGTGTGACGACCACCTTCTTCTTTAGAAAGTACGTATACTTCTGCATCGAATTTAGTGTGCGGCTTGATTGTACCTGGTTTAGCAAGTAC
>NZ_BKGB01000062.1:0-458 GCF_008980925.1 Acinetobacter sp. TUM15071
CGACCTTTCGGTAAACCGCCAATCCCCAATGCGATATCTAAAGTCAAAGAACCTGTAGATACAGCTTCAACTGCTTGAACAGTGTTATCACCGAGACGCATCACCGTATTTTTGCCAAATTGTTTCCCAATTTGACTTAGCGCGGCTTGTAATGCTTTGCTTTTATTCTCATCCATCTCAAAAACCTCAATACTCTAAGTTCATCACGTTTAACCCAAGTGGATGCATTGAATCTCAACTTGTTTCACAGGGCTAATAGTGACAGATTTTTGCTATAGCTTCTATGTGTTGTCTGTGTGTGTGCGACACAACTCGTCGTTTTTATTCATCACCATACGACCAGTGTTGATCATTGTCCTGTTTAAACCGATTAATCTGTCTACGATCCTTTTTACTCGGTCTATGATCAGGTCGAGCAAGATTATGCAATTTTCGTTGGGATGCAATCAACTCCCGTC
>NZ_BKGB01000063.1:0-457 GCF_008980925.1 Acinetobacter sp. TUM15071
CTCGGCTGTAACCGTATGACTGTAAACCACGCGCTTCGTGAATTAACGACTGAGGGTCTACTCGTTCGTATTCAGGGCGTTGGCTCATTCGTTGCTGAGGTGCAAGTCCGAACTGCACTTTTTCAAATTAATAATATTGCCGATGAGATTATTGCACGAAACCATAAGCACCACGCTGAAGTTTTAGTCTTAGAACAAATTTATGCAAATGCAGAGCAAAGCGTGTTAATGCAGACTCGTGAAGGGCAAAGATTATTTCATTCGATTATTGTGCATTATGAAAATGATGTACCTGTTCAGGTCGAAGATCGTTTGGTTGATGCAGCACTGAGACCAGATTATCTACAAAAAGGTTTTAAAACCATTACCCCAAATGCTTACCTCATGGCAAGAGCTCACGTGACAGAAGGCGAGCACATTGTCGAGGCCGTTTTAGCATCTGCTCAAGAGTGCAAGT
>NZ_BKGB01000064.1:0-452 GCF_008980925.1 Acinetobacter sp. TUM15071
GCGATGCGCCATAGTTGCATCATCAACGTTTAAGTGAATCGTACGGTTTGGAATATCGATTTCAATAGTATCGCCATCTTCAACCAAACCAATTGCACCACCTTCAGCCGCTTCTGGTGAAACGTGACCAATCGAAAGACCTGATGAACCACCAGAGAAACGACCATCTGTTACCAATGCACAGTCTTTTCCTAAACCTTTCGATTTAAGGTAGCTAGTTGGGTAAAGCATTTCTTGCATGCCCGGACCACCACGTGGACCTTCGTAACGAATCACAACCACATCGCCAGCTTTAATATCATGACCCAAAATTGCATCTACAGCTGCATCTTGGCTCTCAAATACACGTGCTGTGCCCGTAAATTTCAAGATTGATTCATCAACACCTGCAGTTTTCACGATACAACCATCAAGCGCGATGTTGCCGTATAGAACCGCTAAACCACCATCTT
>NZ_BKGB01000065.1:0-449 GCF_008980925.1 Acinetobacter sp. TUM15071
TGGGATAAGTCGTTATGATGCTATTTTACAAGCAGGCAAAACCCGTTTACGCCCAATCTTGATGACAACAAGTGCGATGGTAATGGGTATGGTTCCATTAGCTCTAGGTCTAGGTGAAGGTGGTGAACAAAGTGCACCAATGGCTCATGCTGTAATTGGTGGCGTTATTACCTCTACCTTATTAACTCTTGTGGTTGTCCCCGTCATTTTCACTTATCTGGATGACTTGAAAAACTTTATGCTGCGTCAAACCCGACGATTCATGTCATAATGCAGCGACTATCGTATAATCCGCGTTTTTATAACGCTTAACTTTTAGGACTTTTTCCATGCGCGCAAGCCGCTTTTTATTTGCAACGTTGAGAGAAACCCCAAACGATGCTGAAGTGATTTCACATCAGCTCATGTTACGTGCGGGGATGATTCGTAAATTGGCATCTGGTTTATAT
>NZ_BKGB01000066.1:0-448 GCF_008980925.1 Acinetobacter sp. TUM15071
TGAAGCAAAAGCACGTGTAGAACAGCAAACGCGTGAAACTGCCGAGCAAAAAGCGCGTCTTCAAACAGAGCAAAAAGCTAAAGCAACTTTAGATGCGATGCGTGCTGCTCATCAACAAGATAGTGCTGCACAGACAGCTCCAAAAGCTGCTGTTGTAGTGAAAAAGCGTGGTGGTGGTACAGTTAAACCTGCACCAAAACCAGCTGAAACTCCAGAACAGAAAAGAGCTCGTGAAGAGCAGTCAGCTCAGTTAAAAGCAACTGAAGAAGCTGCACGTCGTAAAGCAGCTGAAGAAGCTCAGCAACGTACACTTGAACAAATGCGCAAAATGGCGTCTAAGTATTCAAATGACGATGCTACTACGACAATTCGTGTGATTGATGATTCTCCACTTGCTTCAGGTCTAGTTGGCCAAGCTTATGAAGATTCATTTAAGCAAGAAGACCGT
>NZ_BKGB01000067.1:0-447 GCF_008980925.1 Acinetobacter sp. TUM15071
GTACCACGTCCGGACAGTTATGACAGCTAAGCGATACGAATACATCAAAGTTTGCTTTGAGGTTTAAACCTTTAATCTGGTTAAGCACGTCATCCGACACTTTAGGTGCATAGCCAGACACCTGCAACAGTGCCAAGATCAAAGACGTAAACTCATGACCCATAGGTAAGCCTGCAAAGAACACACGCGGTTGTTCACATGCTTTAGCCACACCAAAGCTTGGACGACGTGTATTGTTACCGTCAAAACGGGCAGTCACTTTGTCAGAAAGCTCAGCGATTTCACTCACCAACTCTTTAATTTGAGCTGATTTATCTGACTCATCTAAAGCAGCAACTAATTCGATTGGACTTTCTAAACGTTCTAAGTAAGCTTTTAATTGAGTTTTAATGTTTTGATCTAACATCTGTTTTTACTCCAATGCATCCAAATTCTTTCAATAGATGC
>NZ_BKGB01000068.1:0-447 GCF_008980925.1 Acinetobacter sp. TUM15071
ATACGGCGTAAGCCACCACGCTCCTGCGATCATCGCTACATTTAACAAAACTGGTGAAAAAGCTGGTGAGGCAAACGAACCATAACTATTTAAGATGCTGCTAGCAAAAGCCGTGAGCGACATAAACATTAGATATGGAATAGTCAAACGGAACATGCTGACGGCTAAATCGAACTTTTCTGGATCACTGTGGAAGCCCGGTGCGTACATATAGATGATTGCAGGTGCTAAAACCATAGCCACAAAAGTGAGTAAGGTCATGACCGTGAGCAAACAGCCAAATACCCGACTAAGTAAGATCTGTACTTCAGCGTGTGCTCGACCCGTTTTATATTCAGTTAAGACTGGGATAAAGGCCTGAGAAAAGGCACCTTCGGCAAATAGTCGTCGAAAGAAGTTGGGAATACGAAAAGCGACGACGAAGGTATCAAAATCTTTACCTGCACC
>NZ_BKGB01000069.1:0-442 GCF_008980925.1 Acinetobacter sp. TUM15071
TATCTAAAGTTCCACCCACAAATAGATTAGGGCTGAGCTTTACTTGGTCAGTACCAGAAGCATATTCTGAAGTTAGGCTAACAGTTCCGCTAAAATCTTGAGGAATTGATCGAGTAGCAAAGTTAATAATTCCGCCTACGTTTTGAGGCCCAAAACGAACTGATCCCGCACCACGTACAACGTCAACTGACTCAATATTACCAATTGAAACAGGTGCCAAAGATAACTGTGGCTGACCATACGGTGCAAATGAAAGTGGAACGCCGTCTACTAGAACTGTTGAGCGAGGTGATAGGCGAGATGCTAAACCACGAACCCCGATATTGAGAGAAACATCACTACCACCTGTGCCACTACTGTCTTGAGCCTGAACTCCAGGAACTTGCTTTAGAGCTTCGCGCAATGAAGTTGCTGCCGTTTCATCTAAACGCTTACGGTCAAC
>NZ_BKGB01000070.1:0-440 GCF_008980925.1 Acinetobacter sp. TUM15071
GACTTTAGCCGCGAAAAAAGCGAAATGCCTTTAGATATTTTCGATCAAAAAATTTATGATCAATCTGGTGGCTTAGAGTTTGTAAAAATTGGCAAACTTATTTATTTACCTGAACTCACCACGCAAAGTGTGGGTGGCTTTGTACAGTTAAAACACCGTTTTAATGACCAATGGTCAGCAGAAGAAGGTACGCGTTATGAAGATAGCTATGCCCAAATTGATAGCTTTGTTCCATTATCACAATTAGGGAAGCCTAACCCTTATACCGTTGAGGGCGGAAAAGTGAAAGCTGATGCATGGTTGTACAATGCTAATGTGACTTTCTCTCCAAATGACCAACACTCGATTTATGCATCTTTTAACCAAGGTTTCCAATTACCTGATGTTGGTTTGATTATTCGTAATGCTGGTGAAGGTTTTAACCTTGGTTCATCATTCTT
>NZ_BKGB01000071.1:0-440 GCF_008980925.1 Acinetobacter sp. TUM15071
AGAAATTCGGCGATCATGAAGTGCTTAAAGGAATATCACTTGATGCAAATGCCGGTGATGTGATTAGTATTATTGGTTCATCGGGTTCAGGTAAAAGTACTTTACTCCGCTGCATTAACTTTTTGGAACAACCGAGCAATGGCACGCTTAAGCTCAATGGTGAAAAACTACGCACAGTCTTTGATAAAAAAGGCAATTTAAAAGTAGTTGAACCAAAGCAACTACAAAAAATGCGTACGCAGCTCATGATGGTATTTCAGCATTTTAATTTGTGGTCTCACATGACAGTGCTGGAAAATGTCATTGAAGGGCCGATTCACGTACTTGGGGTAAAACGTGCTGAAGCTGAAGAGCGTGCAAGGAAATATCTGCGTAAAGTTGGGCTACCTGAAAGTGTTGAAAGTAAACATCCGGCATTTTTATCTGGTGGTCAGCAGCAA
>NZ_BKGB01000072.1:0-440 GCF_008980925.1 Acinetobacter sp. TUM15071
TATTGGTTCTAGATTTAATCGACCATCTGGTTTCCAGTGAAATTGTCTGGATACATTGCGCAAAAAATTATCGTGTCAGTTGCTTAATGGCACTGTATCGCCAATATTTTATGGGAATGGATATCGGCTCTGCACAAGAGATATTGCATCAAATTTGGGAACCAAATGAAACGTGGACGGGACTGATGCATAGTGTTGCCCTACAACTTCAAGGTCGTATGGCAACTCAAGATTTACAACAATCTTTGATCGATCCAAATCAATTTACTTGATGGGTGATTAAAACAGTGGCCGTTGAGAGGATTCCTTCTTGGCGGCCTGTAAAGCCGAGCTTTTCTGTCGTGGTTGCTTTGATGCTGATTTGAGTAATATCTAGCTCCAACACATCGGCAATACTCTGACGCATTTCCAGATTATACTTTGCAAGTTTTGGACGCTCA
>NZ_BKGB01000073.1:0-438 GCF_008980925.1 Acinetobacter sp. TUM15071
GCGCTACAATTACCTGCACGTTATGTCTCTGGTTATCTATTTGATCAAAACTATCCGCACCTGGCCAGTCACGCTTGGGCGGAGGTATTTTTAGAAAATCAGTGGTATTGTTTTGATGTAAGCAATCAGTTGTTTACACCCAAACATCATATCTACCTTGCAGTAGGACGTGACTATCTCGATGTGGCACCTATTCGTGGCGTAAGAGAGCAAGGTGGAGTTGAGAACATGATGTCTGTGGTTCAAGTGTTGGCATGTTGAATGTAAAGAGAATGAAATGACCTATTGTTGTGCGTTAAGATTGGAACAAGGTTTAGTGTTTATTAGTGACACAAGAACCAATGCAGGAGTTGACCATATTTCTGTGTTCCGAAAACTGCATACTTTCGGCGTTACCGGAGAACGTTTTATTGCCTTGCAAACTGCAGGTAACTTAGC
>NZ_BKGB01000074.1:0-436 GCF_008980925.1 Acinetobacter sp. TUM15071
TGCTTAACTTACTTGAAAAAGCTTTCCCTGAGCAAACTGAAGGTAAGTGGAACCAGAAGCTTCATGAAATTGTAGTGTCTTATAAACAAGACTTAAGCAAAGATCCTGTGTTACTCGACAAAGTTCGCCAGTACACAAGTTCTACACTTGGCTTGAACTATACATCTCCGTTCAAGGCTGCAAACGATGAAACTGCTGCTGCCCCAGTTGCAAAAGCAAATTAAGTTTGACGATGTATAAATAAAATTCCAAAAGGATGAATTTCGATTCGTCCTTTTGTTTTTTAAGACCTCAGCTGAGATATTTAGATTCGCTATGACGCCTTTAAAATCATCACCTCGCCTTTTGTCATCTGGTTTTAAGCTCGTGCTTTTTTTGCTGCTGGCTTATCTTTTGGTAAGCGGTTTTTATATATGGATGATTGGTGGTACAGCAA
>NZ_BKGB01000075.1:0-435 GCF_008980925.1 Acinetobacter sp. TUM15071
ACTGTGCGCAACAAAATAGGTATTTTCATCCACCTTAGGGATCTGTTGATCTAAAACCTTCTGCCATGCTTCTACGTCCGGATTCTCAGAATCTGGAAATGGAATTAAAGTAACCGTTGTATTTTCATTTTCTATTTGATGCTTTAAATCTTGAAACCAGTGATCATTTATAGAAGCAGAGTAACCATGAAGCACAAATATTTGACGCATGTTCTTCTCCTGAAGTTGTAGTGTTTTGGCATTTGCAACAAATGACATTAATCCGAATAACACCAATAAAATGAGTTTACTCATCATCGAACAAGTACCATTTTGAAAGATAAAAACATGCTAAACTATGACACCAATGTTAAGGTCAACCCCATTTTATGAACTTAGCTAAAGTTGCCGAGCTCACAAAAGTAAGTCCTCGTATGCTGCGTTATTACGAAAGTT
>NZ_BKGB01000076.1:0-433 GCF_008980925.1 Acinetobacter sp. TUM15071
ATTCATGTTTATACACATGACTCAATCGGTCTGGGTGAAGATGGTCCAACTCACCAACCAATTGAACAAATTGCTTCATTACGTGGTACACCTAACTTAAATACATGGCGTCCTGCAGATACTGTAGAAACTGCAATTGCTTGGAAGTCTGCTCTAGAACGCAAAGATGATCCTACAGCACTTATTTTCTCTCGTCAAAACTTACCATTCCAAACACGTTCTGAAGAGCAAATTCAAAACGCTGCAAAAGGTGGTTATGTACTTGCTCAAGAAAAAGGCGAATTAAAAGCGATTATTATTGCAACAGGTTCTGAAATTTCTTTAGCAATGGAAGCTTATGCACAACTTGAAGGTGTGCGTGTAGTTTCTATGCCATGTGCAGAAGAGTTTATGAAGCAAGATGCGGCATACCGTGAAGCAGTATTACCAGCTC
>NZ_BKGB01000077.1:0-430 GCF_008980925.1 Acinetobacter sp. TUM15071
CATAAGCTTGAGCAGAGGCTTTACCCACCACCTGTAAAACTTGTGGATCGTGACGGACAAGGTCGCCATTACCATGACTAAAAATACGTTTTCGCTCACGTATTTCTTGGCTAAAAGTTTCGACCGCGGCATGCGCAATCCCTGTTAGGGTTGCAAGGTGGACAACCTGATAAAAAGCGGTCTGATATTTAAAACGCTAATCAAATGGAATAAGGTGCGAAGCTGGTAAATGAACCTGATGTACTTTTAAAGTACCACTGCCCGTTGTCTTTTGACCAAAGCCATCCCAATCATCAATAACACTTACCCCAGTTTCATGGCGATAAATAGCAGCAATCACATGACGGTCATTCACTTCATCGTAAGCAAATAAATCGATCCAGTCAGCAAAAATACTTCCTGTTGAATAGTACTTTTCACCATTCACCAC
>NZ_BKGB01000078.1:0-429 GCF_008980925.1 Acinetobacter sp. TUM15071
AGACCGTTTCAATGCCAGCTCAACGTGTAAATGGTTTCCCTTGCAACAAAGCATATGCAGTTGTCGAAAAGTTCGGCTTTATTTGGGTATGGCCAGGCGAGAAAGCTTTAGCAGAAGAAGCAAAACTGCCAACTTTAGAATGGGCAGATCATCCTGAATGGAGATATGGCGGAGGCCTGTTTCACATTCAGTGTGACTATCGCCTGATGGTCGACAACCTGATGGATTTAACCCACGAGACCTATGTTCACTCAAGCAGTATTGGGCAAAAAGAGATTGATGAATCATTGCCTGTCACTAAAGTTGACGGCGACCATGTCATTACCGAACGCTATATGGAAAATGTGATCGCACCTCCATTTTGGCAAATGGCCCTTCGCGGTAATCATTTAGCAGATGATGTACCTGTTGACCGTTGGCAACGTTGCC
>NZ_BKGB01000079.1:0-428 GCF_008980925.1 Acinetobacter sp. TUM15071
TGCTTTAATTTCTGCAACAATTTCAGCTTTACCCAATTCAAGAACAGTCATCTCTTTTTGGATTTCGACGCCCACACCTGCACCACGCGGATAACGTACCGCAGCCGGGCCATTATAGGCATAGGCGGTATGAAGCATTTGACGGCATTCATTTTCATCTTTCGGTGCCATGATCACCATATTAGGCACAGTACGCATATAAGCATAGTCATATGCACCTGCATGCGTTGGACCATCTTCACCAACCAAGCCTGCACGGTCAATACCAAAAGTCACGTCAAGATTTTGCAATGCGACATCATGAATAAGCTGATCGTAACCACGCTGCAGGAATGTTGAATAAATGGCGACAACAGGTTTTAGCCCTTCGCATGCCATTCCTGCTGCAAGTGTTACAGCATGCTGCTCTGCAATCGCGACATCGAAGA
>NZ_BKGB01000080.1:0-427 GCF_008980925.1 Acinetobacter sp. TUM15071
CTGCACCGCGCAAACCGACGGATTCTAATTTAAGTCCGACTAATTCAGCGATTAAATGTTCTGGTAAATGGGTATGCGCACGGATTGGAAATGCCACGTTTTCATAGACAGACATATCGGTAAAGAGTGCGCCACTTTGAAACAGCATACCCATACGTGCCCGTGCAGCAAATAACTCTTGACGAGACATGCTGGCAATATCCTTACCATCAAGCAGAACCTCACCACGATCTGGGGTTAATTGTCCCCCAATTAAACGTAATAGTGTTGTTTTTCCTGTGCCTGATGGTCCCATGATGCCTGTAATTTGTCCACGTCGAATGGTTAAATCAACATTGTCATAGATGACGCGCTCCCCTCGATTAAAACTCAGATTTTTCACTTCAATCAGTGGCTGAGCTGTCGAAAGTATCGAATTATTCATAGC
>NZ_BKGB01000081.1:0-426 GCF_008980925.1 Acinetobacter sp. TUM15071
ATTCTGCTGAGGGCTTTATCATAGTGAGCATATTTGGCTAAAACCTATAAATTAGGAAACCATTCTTCAGGAAACAATTTATTTATGGCGACTAACGACTCAACCAGTAAAAAGAAAACAAAAAGTGTGAGTAAAGAACGTCAGTTCAAAGGGTTATCTCTATCTGAACGTAAAGAGGCACGCCGTGAAAAGCTGATTGAAGCGGGTATTGCAACCTACGGAACCCTTGGTTTTTTTTCAGTGACGGTAAAAGATGTCTGCCAAGAGGCAAAACTCACCGAACGTTATTTTTATGAATCATTTAAAAAGAGTGAAGATTTATTCCAAACCATCTTTTTAAAAATGATTGAAGAATTACAGCAAAATCTGATGCAAGCCGTGATTAAAGCTGCCCCCGATCCAGAAAAAATGGTTGATGCAGGTTTA
>NZ_BKGB01000082.1:0-424 GCF_008980925.1 Acinetobacter sp. TUM15071
CAGTGATGCGGGCCTGTCCGCTGATGTGTTTGACGAGGCGCGATAGTTTGTCGGTAAGGGCTGAGGCCATATGTACCCCTTGATAGGGCTTGGTATTAGGTTTGTAGCGAAACGCTAAACTGTTGTCATGATTTTAGCCAGCGACATCCCGCTTAACCTTTGGCTTGCCGTTCCAACGGCAGCCGCTTACGCATTGACCGCCCTTATTGGCCCGCGTGTGGCACCCGGCATGGGCCACCGCCTCTTGAGCGTACCTTGGGCGCTGCACGGCTTGGGCTTGGTGTTTGCCTTGTTTGCGCCGCAAGAAGGTGGCTTGCGCTTTGGCTTTGCGCCCGCGCTGTCGGTGACGGCTTGGCTGATGCTGACGTTTTATGTGCTCGAACAGCATTGGTTTCCCCAGCTACGCACACGCTGGACGCTGTCC
>NZ_BKGB01000083.1:0-424 GCF_008980925.1 Acinetobacter sp. TUM15071
GGTATTATCACTGGCCTGACTCAGCGTACACCTGAAAATCTGGCAAAAGAAATTGCACGTTGCCGAGAAATGACCGATAAGCCTTTTGGCGTAAATTTAACCTTTTTGCCTACCGTAAATACTCCTGATTATCCGGGTTTTGTAGAGGCAATTATTAAAGGTGGCGTAAAGATTGTAGAAACAGCAGGGCGTAATCCTGAACAGGTGATGCCATATTTAAAGGCTGCTGGTATTAAAGTAATTCACAAATGTACTTCGGTTCGACATAGCTTAAAAGCTCAGCAAATTGGATGTGATGCAGTTTCTGTAGATGGTTTTGAGTGTGGTGGGCATCCCGGTGAGGATGACGTGCCAAATATGATTTTATTGCCTTTAGCAGCCGATGCATTAGAGATTCCGTTTGTTGCTTCAGGTGGTATGGCAG
>NZ_BKGB01000084.1:0-424 GCF_008980925.1 Acinetobacter sp. TUM15071
TGTAGACCAGACACGCTTATATATTAATCCAGCATGTGTATGTTTAGCTTTAGAAGGGCAAGAACAGTCTGCTTGTGAAGTCGAAGTTTTCTTGCCGGATGAATTAAAGCATTTTCAGTTAGCAACAGGCTTAGCTTCAAAAAGCTTAGTCAAAGGTCGATTTACTTTAAAAGCAGATCATTATGATCAACTGATCGATAGTCCATTTGAGTTGGCTGATCAAACACGCTTTAGTTTTGAGACGAACGGCATTGAACATGAGTTCGTAATTTCTGGTTCGCACAATACCAATATTGATCGTCTAAAAGCCGATATTGAAAAAATTTGTGCAGCTGAAATTAATATGTTCGGTTCAGCACCATTTAAAAACTATACTTTTATGACCATGGCAACAGGGAATAGTTATGGCGGATTAGAGCATTGT
>NZ_BKGB01000085.1:0-308 GCF_008980925.1 Acinetobacter sp. TUM15071
TTTTGTCTTCTGCAGTATTCGCATCAGCTCCACCAACGATATTTAACTTGTCACCCAACTTACGATGGACATCACCGCCGGCATTACCTGCAAAGTTCAGACCTTTGTTTTCCAACTCAGTCTTGGTGTTATCAATCTTGGTATTCAGTTCGGTTTTAGTGTTGTTAATCGTGTTATTAAGCTCAGTCTTGGTATCTGTGATCTGATTACCCAAGTCTTTCTTCGCGTCATCTAACTTGTTGTTGGTATCTGTGATCTTGCCATCTAAACCATCTTTAACGTTGGTTAACTGATCAACATTGACTGCA
>NZ_BKGB01000086.1:0-303 GCF_008980925.1 Acinetobacter sp. TUM15071
ACGGTGTACAACACCACAGTACAGGCAGGTGGTACGTGGAGCGTGAGCGTTCCAGGTAGCGACTTGAGTGCCGATGCAGACAGCACCATCAACGTGACCGTGAATGTGACGGGTGTCGGACCTGTAAGCACTGACCACAGCTATACCGTGGATATTACGCCACCGAACCCAGCGGGTGCGGTGTTAACGATTGCGGCTGTGACAGCTGACAACGTATTGAATGCGGCAGAGTCAGGTGGCAATGTGACCATCACAGGTACCTTGACGGGTATCCCTGCTGATGCAGCGACCAGTGCTGTGACC
>NZ_BKGB01000087.1:0-255 GCF_008980925.1 Acinetobacter sp. TUM15071
TGGTGGTCAATCCAATTACGGGTGACAACATCATTAATGCCGTTGAAGCAGGTGCAACCCAAACCGTGAGTGGTTCAGTGGTGGGCAGCTTCACGGTGGGTGATGCCGTGACTGTGAATGTGAATGGCACGGTGTACAACACCACAGTACAGGCAGGTGGTACGTGGAGCGTGAGCGTTCCAGGTAGCGACTTGAGTGCCGATGCAGACAGCACCATCAACGTGACCGTGAATGTGACGGGTGTCGGACCTGTAA
>NZ_BKGB01000088.1:0-254 GCF_008980925.1 Acinetobacter sp. TUM15071
ATGATGTTGTCACCCGTAATTGGATTGACCACCACCACTGGTGTGGTGATGTCGACTGTGTAGCTCGCATCCGCAGTGGCGTTGCCCACGTTGCCTGCTGCATCGGTTGCTGCAATGCTGACGTTACTCACTTTGTCAGCATCAAGTACCAATTGCCCGCCGGCAACCGTCACAGCCCAGGTACCACCCGCTTGTACGGTGGTGGTTAAGTTAACGCCATTGACGTTCACGGTCACCACATCACCAACCGTGTA
>NZ_BKGB01000089.1:0-254 GCF_008980925.1 Acinetobacter sp. TUM15071
ATCAACGTCACCGTGAATGTAACCGGTGTCGGACCTGTGAGCACTGACCACAGTTATACCGTGGATATTACGCCACCGAACCCAGCGGGTGCGGTGTTAACGATTGCGGCTGTGACAGCTGACAACGGATTGAATGCGGCAGAGTCAGGTGGCAATGTAACCATCACAGGTACCTTGACTGGTGTTCCTGCTGATGCAGCGACCAGTGCTGTGACCTTGTTGATCAATGGCGTGACCTATACAGCGACCGTTGA
>NZ_BKGB01000090.1:0-242 GCF_008980925.1 Acinetobacter sp. TUM15071
ATGATGTTGTCACCCGTAATTGGATTGACCACCACCACTGGTGTGGTGATGTCGACTGTGTAGCTCGCATCCGCAGTGGCGTTGCCCACGTTGCCTGCTGCATCGGTTGCTGCACTGCTGACGTTAATCACTTTGTCAGCATCAAGTACCAATTGCCCGCCGGCAACCGTTACTGCCCAGGTACCACCCGCTTGTACCGTAGTGGTCAAGTTAACGCCATTGACGTTCACGGTCACCACATC
>NZ_BKGB01000091.1:0-241 GCF_008980925.1 Acinetobacter sp. TUM15071
ATGATGTTGTCACCCGTAATTGGATTGACCACCACCACTGGTGTGGTGATGTCGACTGTGTAGCTCGCATCCGCAGTGGCGTTGCCCACGTTGCCTGCTGCATCGGTTGCTGCCATGCTGACGTTAATCACTTTGTCAGCATCAAGTACCAATTGCCCGCCGGCAACCGTCACAGCCCAGGTACCACCCGCTTGTACGGTGGTGGTTAAGTTAACGCCATTGACGTTCACGGTCACCACAT
>NZ_BKGB01000092.1:0-240 GCF_008980925.1 Acinetobacter sp. TUM15071
CACTGATCCAATTACCGGTACAGCAGAACCAGGTTCAACCGTAACGGTGACCTTCCCGAATGGTACCAGCGTTCAAGTACCAACAGATCCAACCACAGGGGTATGGACCACACCAAACCCAGGTAACGTGCCAGATGGCAGTACGGTGACAGCGATTGCCACTGACCCAGCAGGCAACCCATCATTACCAGGCAGTGAAGTGGTGGACAGCCTACCACCGAACCCAGCGGGTGCGGTACT
>NZ_BKGB01000093.1:0-239 GCF_008980925.1 Acinetobacter sp. TUM15071
AGTACCGCACCCGCTGGGTTCGGTGGTAGGCTGTCCACCACTTCACTGCCTGGTAATGATGGGTTGCCTGCTGGGTCAGTGGCAATCGCTGTCACCGTACTGCCATCTGGCCAGTTACCTGGGTTTGGTGTGGTCCATACCCCTGTGGTTGGATCTGTTGGTACTTGAACCGTCGTACCATTCGGGAAGGTCACCGTTACGGTTGAACCTGGTTCTGCTGTACCGGTAATTGGATCTGT
>NZ_BKGB01000094.1:0-238 GCF_008980925.1 Acinetobacter sp. TUM15071
CCTGCTGATGCAGCGACCAGTGCTGTGACCTTGTTGATCAATGGCGTGACCTATACAGCGACCGTTGATCCAGCAACAGGCAACTGGAGCGCGAGTGTTGCAGGTAGTGACCTGTTGGCGGCTGGTGATAAAACCATTGATGCAACAGCAACCTTCACCGATACCGCGGGTAACAGCAGCAACATCACAGATACGCAAGTGTATACCGTAGATGTGACTGCACCGAATGCCCCAGACA
>NZ_BKGB01000095.1:0-235 GCF_008980925.1 Acinetobacter sp. TUM15071
CCACCGTGAAGCTGCCCACCACTGAACCACTCACGGTTTGGGTTGCGCCTGCTTCAACAGCATTGATGATGTTGTCACCCGTAATTGGATTGACCACCACCACTGGTGGGGTGATGTCGACTGTGTAGCTCGCATCCGCAGTGGCGTTGCCCACGTTGCCTGCTGCATCGGTTGCTGCAATGCTGACGTTAATCACTTTGTCAGCATCAAGTACCAATTGCCCGCCGGCAACCGT
>NZ_BKGB01000096.1:0-229 GCF_008980925.1 Acinetobacter sp. TUM15071
ATGATGTTGTCACCCGTAATTGGATTGACCACCACCACTGGTGTGGTGATGTCGACTGTGTAGCTCGCATCCGCAGTGGCGTTGCCCACGTTGCCTGCTGCCTCGGTTGCTGCAATGCTGACGTTAATCACTTTGTCAGCATCAAGTACCAATTGCCCGCCGGCAACCGTCACAGCCCAGGTACCACCCGCTTGTACGGTGGTGGTTAAGTTAACGCCATTGACGTTCA
>NZ_BKGB01000097.1:0-228 GCF_008980925.1 Acinetobacter sp. TUM15071
GCGACTTGAGTGCCGATGCAGACAGCACCATCAACGTCACCGTGAATGTAACCGGTGTCGGACCTGTGAGCACTGACCACAGTTATACCGTGGATATTACGCCACCGAACCCAGCGGGTGCGGTACTGAACATCGATGCAGTGACTGCAGACAATGTGGTGAATGCCACTGAGGGTGCAGGCAATGTGACGATCACAGGTACCTTGACCGGTATCCCAACGGATGCAG
>NZ_BKGB01000098.1:0-228 GCF_008980925.1 Acinetobacter sp. TUM15071
CTGCATCAGCAGGGATACCCGTCAAGGTACCTGTGATGGTTACATTGCCACCTGACTCTGCTGCATTCAATACGTTGTCTGCAGTCACTGCATCGATGTTGAGTACCGCACCCGCTGGGTTCGGTGGCGTAATATCCACGGTATAACTGTGGTCAGTGCTCACAGGTCCGACACCGGTTACATTCACGGTGACGTTGATGGTGCTGTCTGCATCGGCACTCAAGTCGC
>NZ_BKGB01000099.1:0-228 GCF_008980925.1 Acinetobacter sp. TUM15071
ACGGTTGCCGGCGGGCAATTGGTACTTGATGCTGACAAAGTGATTAACGTCAGCATTGCAGCAACCGATGCAGCAGGCAACGTGGGCAACGCCACTGCGGCTGCGAGCTACACAGTCGACATCACCACACCAGTGGTGGTGGTCAATCCAATTACGGGTGACAACATCATCAATGCTGTTGAAGCAGGCGCAACCCAAACCGTGAGTGGTTCAGTGGTGGGCAGCTTC
>NZ_BKGB01000100.1:0-223 GCF_008980925.1 Acinetobacter sp. TUM15071
ACGTTGATGGTGCTGTCTGCATCGGCACTCAAGTCGCTACCTGGAACGCTCACGCTCCACGTACCACCTGCCTGTACTGTGGTGTTGTACACCGTACCATTCACATTCACAGTCACGGCATCACCCACCGTGAAGCTGCCCACCACTGAACCACTCACGGTTTGGGTTGCACCTGCTTCAACGGCATTAATGATGTTGTCACCCGTAATTGGATTGACCACCA
>NZ_BKGB01000101.1:0-219 GCF_008980925.1 Acinetobacter sp. TUM15071
GTTGCATCAATGGTTTTATCACCATCCGCCAACAGGTCACTACCTGCAACACTCGCGCTCCAGTTGCCTGTTGCTGGATCAACGGTCGCTGTATAGGTCACGCCCTTGATCAACAAGGTCACAGCACTGGTCGCTGCATCAGCAGGGATACCCGTCAAGGTACCTGTGATGGTTACATTGCCACCTGACTCTGCTGCATTCAATACGTTGTCTGCAGTC
>NZ_BKGB01000102.1:0-217 GCF_008980925.1 Acinetobacter sp. TUM15071
GGTGAATACACGGTTGGTGATGTGGTGACCGTGAACGTCAATGGCGTTAACTTAACCACCACCGTACAAGCGGGTGGTACCTGGGCTGTGACGGTTGCCGGCGGGCAATTGGTACTTGATGCTGACACAGTGATTAACGTCAGCATTGCAGCAACCGATGCAGCAGGCAACGTGGGCAACGCCACTGCGGATGCGAGCTACACAGTCGACATCACCA
>NZ_BKGB01000103.1:0-217 GCF_008980925.1 Acinetobacter sp. TUM15071
GGTGAATACACGGTTGGTGATGTGGTGACCGTGAACGTCAATGGCGTTAACTTGACCACTACGGTACAAGCGGGTGGTACCTGGGCAGTAACGGTTGCCGGCGGGCAATTGGTACTTGATGCTGACACAGTGATTAACGTCAGCATTGCAGCAACCGATGCAGCAGGCAACGTGGGCAACGCCACTGCGGATGCGAGCTACACAGTCGACATCACCA
>NZ_BKGB01000104.1:0-216 GCF_008980925.1 Acinetobacter sp. TUM15071
TGGTGATGTCGACTGTGTAGCTCGCATCCGCAGTGGCGTTGCCCACGTTGCCTGCTGCATCGGTTGCTGCAATGCTGACGTTAATCACGTTGTCAGCATCAAGTACCAATTGCCCGCCGGCAACCGTTACTGCCCAGGTACCACCCGCTTGTACCGTAGTGGTCAAGTTAACGCCATTGACGTTCACGGTCACCACATCACCAACCGTGTATTCAC
>NZ_BKGB01000105.1:0-216 GCF_008980925.1 Acinetobacter sp. TUM15071
TGGTGATGTCGACTGTGTAGCTCGCATCCGCAGTGGCGTTGCCCACGTTGCCTGCTGCATCGGTTGCTGCAATGCTGACGTTAATCACGTTGTCAGCATCAAGTACCAATTGCCCGCCGGCAACCGTCACAGCCCAGGTACCACCCGCTTGTACGGTGGTGGTTAAGTTAACGCCATTGACGTTCACGGTCACCACATCACCAACCGTGTATTCAC
>NZ_BKGB01000106.1:0-208 GCF_008980925.1 Acinetobacter sp. TUM15071
GTCACTACCTGCAACACTCGCGCTCCAGTTGCCTGTTGCTGGATCAACGGTCGCTGTATAGGTCACGCCATTGATCAACACGGTCACAGCACTGGTCGCTGCATCAGCAGGGATACCCGTCAAGGTACCTGTGATGGTCACATTGCCACCTGACTCTGCCGCATTCAATACGTTGTCAGCTGTCACAGCCGCAATCGTTAACACCGCA
>NZ_BKGB01000107.1:0-205 GCF_008980925.1 Acinetobacter sp. TUM15071
GATTGAATGCGGCAGAGTCAGGTGGCAATGTAACCATCACAGGTACCTTGACTGGTGTTCCTGCTGATGCAGCGACCAGTGCTGTGACCTTGTTGATCAATGGCGTGACCTATACAGCGACCGTTGAGCCAGCAACAGGCAACTGGAGCGCGAGTGTTGCAGGTAGTGACCTGTTGGCGGATGGTGATAAAACCATTGATGCAAC
>NZ_BKGB01000108.1:0-202 GCF_008980925.1 Acinetobacter sp. TUM15071
ATGATGTTGTCACCCGTAATTGGATTGACCACCACCACTGGTGTGGTGATGTCGACTGTGTAGCTCGCATCCGCCGTGGCGTTGCCCACGTTGCCTGCTGCATCGGTTGCTGCAATGCTGACGTTAATCACTTTGTCAGCATCAAGTACCAATTGCCCGCCGGCAACCGTCACAGCCCAGGTACCACCCGCTTGTACGGTGG